>CAZXJZ010000023.1:0-35956 GCA_964641065.1 uncultured Hyphomicrobiales bacterium
GGCGTCGCCACGGCATTTCTTGCGCACGATGCGGCGAAACTGATTACCGGCCAGACGCTCTACGTCGATGGCGGGTATCATATCATTGACTAGCGCGGTTTTGGAATATTGGAGACGACAATGGCTGGTATCGACGACATCCTTCCTAACGCCAAGGACAACCTTCGTAGGGCGGCGGAAATGGAAGCGCAGAAAGCCGCCGAGTACATGAAGAAGCGGCAGGCGGCCGAAGCGGAGAAAAAGGAGTTGCTCGACAAACTCAGCAAGCCATCTGGCGTCAGCGATGAAGAGCGGATGAAGCGGGCGGCTGCCATCATCAACCGCGCGGTTGCCAATGGCCTGACCGAAGTCGAGATTGCGCGCTTCTCCAACAAGTTGTTTACCGATAAAGGCCGCGCCATCAATCAAATGGAGGCGGGGTGGGAAGAGACGCTAACCGGTCTGCCGAAGGAATTGTACGAATTCTGGAAGAAGCATCTCGAGCCGCGCGGCTATCACATTAAGTTTCAAATTGCCGACTGGCCGGACGGCATGCCGGGCGATGTCAGCATGACATTGATGTGGCGATAGGGACGTCGAGGCATCCCTCTGCCTGAGCGGACTGACGATCAGGCTGCAACAAAAAACCGCGCAACCGCGGGAGCGAGACGCAAAGCTGGCAAAGCGGTTGCGTGCAGGCCTTGGCACGCTGAGGATTGGGCGCGATGACCATAACATCTTTAGTTCGCAATATCGTTCTGGGTCTGATTATTCTGGGCCTCGGTTTCGTGGGCGCCGCGCCCACTTACGCCCAATCCTCGCAGACATTGAAGCCGGAAGAGCTCGACCAGCTCGTGGCACCGATCGCACTCTATCCCGATACCCTGCTCTCGCAGGTCTTGATTGCCTCGACCTATCCGCTTGAGGTGGTCGAAGCCGAGCGCTGGGCGAAGCAGAACAAAAATCTCAAGGGGCCAGCCCTGAAGAAGGCGGTCGACCAGAAAAAATGGGACGACAGCATCAAGGCATTGTCGGCGACGCCAGACGTGCTTGGGATGATGTCGGAGCAACTCGACTGGACTCAGAGGCTCGGCGACGCCGTTCTGGCGCAGCAGCCTGACGTGATGGATGCAATTCAGCGGCTTCGGCAAAAGGCGCAAGCGAACGATAAGCTCAAGACGACCAAACAGCAGAAAGTGACGACCACGACGCAGAACAATCGTCAGTATATTGCCATCGAGCCGACCGAGCCGAGCACCGTCTACGTGCCGTATTACGATCCGGCCGTCGTCTATGGTGCGTGGCCCTACGCCGCGTATCCGCCCTATTATTTCGGCGCGCCGGGCTATATCGCCGGCGGCCTGCTGGCCACCGGGTTGGCGTTCGGAGCGGGTTACGCTGTCGGTGCCTGGGTGTCAGGCGGCAGTTGGTGGGGCGGTAACGTCAACTGGGGAAACAACAACATCAATATCAACAACGACATCGACATCAATAAGCGCCAGAACTGGCAACACAATGTCGAGCATCGCCACGGCGTCCGCTACAACAACGACAACGTGAAGCAGAAATTCGGCAAGGCCGATGTGGGCAATCGCGACCAGCGCATGGACTTCCGGGGCCGTGATGGGCAGCAGGTGCTGAAGCCCGGCTCCGACCGGCGGGGAGACCGTCCCGGCGGTGCGCGGCCCGAGACGCGGCCCTCGGATCGTCCCGGTGCCGGTGACCGGCCGGGAGGCAAGGACGCGCGACCGGGCGGCGAGCGGCCTGGCGGCAAGGATGCAAGGCCGGGTGGCGACAAGCGCCCCGGCGGCGAGCGTCCACAGGCGCGGCCGCAGGGCCCTAAAAAGGGTGGCGGATTCGACGGCGTCAACCGTGGTGGTGGCAGCCGCGATATGAATCGCGGGCAAGCCAGCTTGGGTCCGCGCGGCGGTGGTGGTCCGCGTGTCGGTGGCGGTGGCGGCGGCCCACGCGTGGGTCACGGCGGAGGTGGCGGCCGTCAAATGGGGCGCGGTGGCGGCGGACCGCGCGGAGGAGGCGGTGGACGTGGTGGCGGGCGCGGCGGCGGGCGGCGCTGACTCTGCGACCCATTCGGGCCTATTGGAGAATAAGCCATGAGACATCCTTTAAGACACCTCTTGTGCATTTCCCTGATCTTTGTTCTGGCCGTGCTGGTGCAGGCCGGCGTCGCCGGTTCTGCGCACGCGCAGCAGAAATTCAAGACTCCAGAAGACGCCGTAACCGCATTCGTTGCCGCCGTGCGCGCCGACAATGTCCGCGATATGGTTTTGGTGCTCGGTGCGCAAGGCCGCGACATTGTTGTTTCCGGCGATCCGGTCGCTGACCAGACCACGCGCGCTGCTTTTCTGATCGCCTATGATGTGAAGCATCAGGTGGTGAATACGGGCGACGACCGCGCCCACCTCGTGGTCGGCAACAATGACTGGCAGCTTCCGATCCCTCTGGTGCTCAGAAACGGCGCCTGGCAATTCGATTCTGCGGCTGGCCGCCGCGAAGTTCTGCTCCGCAGGATCGGGCGCAACGAACTGAGCGCGATTCAGGCGGCGCTCGCCTATGTCGATGCACAGAACGACTATGCCTCGATGAAGCCGCAAGGTGGAAAGGTCGATACCTACGCGCAACGTATCGTTTCGACACCGGGGAAGAAGGATGGGCTTTATTGGCCGGCAACTGCGGACGAGCCGCAAAGTCCTCTGGGCGAAGCTTTCGCCACGGCAACACTTCAGGGCTACCGGCCGGGAGGGGGGCAAATTCCCTATCACGGCTATTACTACAAGGTGCTCACGGCGCAGGGGCCAAACGCGCCCGGTGGCGCGATGAATTATCTGATTAAAGGCAACCTGCTCGGAGGGTTTGGACTCATCGCCTGGCCAGCCGAATATGGCAATTCCGGCGTGATGACATTTATCGTCAATCACGCCGGCGTGGTGCTGCAAAAGGACTTGGGGAAAGACACGGCGCGTATTGCCTCCCGGATGACCGCTTTCGATCCGGATCCGACGTGGCGGCCCGTACGCCAGGAGGATCTGACGCTCAGGTAATGCGATCAGGCGCCGCGCTGTACATGTGAGGAACGCGGAGTTGCCAGGAGGAGAATGCGATGCGGCTCACCGGATTGCTGCTGCCGCTTATTTTCGTTGCACTCGGAACGGTCTCGTTCGCGACCGCACAGGACCTTCGTCCGAAGCAGGTCGAAATCGAGTATGTCGAGCCGAAGAACGCAAGGCTGATTCCTGTCTATAACGAGATCAGGAGAGCGAAGGCGCTGGAGAAAATTCAAACGCTGCTTGCGCCGCTACGCCTGCCGCGTCGCCTTCTGGTCAAGACAGGGGACTGCGACGGCGTGTCGAATGCATGGTATGAAAACGACGCCATCACCGTATGCTACGAGTTCCTTGACGACATCTGGAAAAACGTCCCTGCCGCCCCGGTGGGAGATATGGCTCCGATCGATGCGCTAGTTGGACCGGTGATCGATGTATTCTTGCACGAAGCCGGACATGCCGTCTTTGATTATTGGCAGACTCCCATTTTAGGCCGGGAGGAGGACGCCGCAGACCAATTCTCAACCTTCATCATGCTGAAATTCGAAAAAGACGATGCCCGGCGGCTGATCCTCGGCAACGCTTTTCAATATCAGGGCGACATCAGATCGCCGGTTACAGTGAAGTCGCTGCGAAGCTTTGCGGACGTTCACGGAACTCCATCGCAACGCTACTACAACGTGCTGTGCATGGCTTATGGTTCCGATCCGTTGTTGTTCGCAGATTTTCTCGCTAGCGGCAAACTCCCGAAGGATCGCGCTGAAGGTTGCGAGTTTGAATACGCGCAGGTCGCAAATGCGTTCCAAAAGCTGGTTGCCCCGTACATCGATGAAGGCTTGGCAAAAGAACTGCACAACAACTGGCTACCGTCGGCCGATGCCCGTCCGGCCAGCCGGTCCGACAGGAGAGGCTTGCGCCGCGTGCGCTGAAACGCGCTTGGGGGACCGAGCGCTGGCTCTTCTAGAGCGGCTCCATCTTAACCTAATAAAAAGGCCGGTCGGCGTCGGCATTGCCACGACCATCGGGGGGCTCTGCGTGTCAACCTGTCAACTGTGTCAACCCAGTTTTGCGCGATCGCCGCTAGCGCTTTTTCGGGCCGCCGCGCGGTCGCACCCCGGCTAGGGTGCGGAAGGACCCACCAATTTTATCGCGTGAGCAGGCGGCCACACCGCAAGACTTGGCGCCGCTGCCGGCGAGCCCCTGAGCATCGTAACAATCATCAAAGCCCGTCGTGCCATGCGGTATATTCGGCGCAACTGAGGTCGGCCGCTAGCGATGCGTGGCGTGATTGCGTGCGGCAAACCGTCTTTCGATCCGTGCCGAAGCTTTTGAATGACTTGCGCCGCATCAGTTGCGGCACAGGATCGCCGATGTCTCATGCGACGGCCTTCAGGATGGTGTCGTGAGCGACCGCGCCGACAGACTGAACGGTGCCGCCGCGGCGGCCTGGATCGCCGCAGGATCGAGCGCGGAATGGTCGCTGACCACCTGTGCGACGTGCTCGGCGCCAAACTGGTTATCCTTCGAACGGCGTTGCCCAGCCGCGGCGAGCGCCATTGCGTCGGTATTGTTCACCAAAGAAAGTTTGGTCATCGGCCGATCGCCAGATCCGCGCACCGGCCACCTCACGGATTGCTGTTCGACAAGTCCAAGGCGGCAAAAGATCAATCGCAAGCGCTTCCACACTGGTGGATCTATTTTTTGCGATGGTGACGGGTGTGACGGGTAGTGACGGGTCAAAGTTCAATCCGTCACCACGAATTGTTATTGTAAGTCATATTCTTATACAGATCAGTGACAGGTATGACGGGTATATTGACTTGAAGTCTTTATATGAAAGTTTGTGGACATCTCCCTCGCCCAGCCATCTTCCTATACGTACGCGCGCGCGAAAACCCGTCACACCCGTCACCGCAGACGCTAAATCATTGGCGCACCATCCGTTTTCCCGGTGACGGGTTGCGACCGGACCTGTCACTACCCGTCACACCCGTCACCCTGTGAGCGGGATCAAACCGGCGGCATATCATCATCGTCCGGCGACGGAATGTCATCACGGCGCGCAGCTGTCGCCGGTAGTCCATGCAATCGTACATTGACGTACCTGCGCACTGTCTTCGATCGGTCTTTAATAAAACCTTTCTGTGCCATCGCTTGTGAGAAGCTTTTTTCTTTCCATGCTCGGATACTGTTGGCCAAGCACCACGCGCAAAACGCTTGATACATATCGCGCGCGGTGATGCGATCCGGCTCGCCCTCAAGCGGTGCCGGCGTGATGGTGACGCAATCTCGAATGAAGCCGCCTATCGGGTCCATTTCCTCGCGATACTCATCCGTTGCGTCTCTCACTTCCGCCGGCGCTTTTAGCCCGTTATTGAGATAATCGAGCGCTCCGGCAATCAGCCAATTGAGAATGCCGGGCGCTTCCTCGCAGAACTCGGCTAGTACCGTCTCGATCGGGCGGCGATCGGCATCGGCAATTTGCACCGGCCACGGCACGATGCGCATGCGCCGCCATATGCCATGATCGACGCCGCCGATCTCAGGCCGATGATTGCCAGATAGCGCGAGCTTAAACACCGGGCGAAACTCGAAAAATCCCCTTTGCAGATGTCGGACAAGCATCGGCTCGCCGCCAGTCATGCTCTTGAGCATCGATTCGTCAAAGCGCTCGCCGCGCTTCGGTTCACTCGCGCGCACAAGTCGCGCACCGGGAAGTCGTGCAATGTCGGGCGTCGCCTGATCACCGCGCCGGCCGAAACCGATTTCCGCGATCGATGCAAATTGCAGCGTCTGAGAATACGGCCCCATGATCCGGCAAATGATTTCGAGAAACGTCGATTTTCCATTTGATCCACCGCCGATGTTAAACAACAGGCATTGCTCGTCGGTCAGGCCGGTGATCGCGTAGCCGTGATAAGCCTGGAGGAAGCGGCGCACGGCTTCAGACGGCTGAAACCGTTCCATGAAGGCGCCAAAGCGCGGCGCCACGGCCATGTCGTCATAATCGACCGGCGCGCATTTTGCGATCAGATCGCCCGGCGCGTGCGGATGCAATTCGACCATATATTTTTCCGGCGCATCGGCGCGCCCGGCATCGGGATCGGGCCGCCTCGCAAAACGCAGCGTGCCGTTGCGCACATTGAAGGCGAGCGGATCGGCGTCTAGTGCTTCCGGACCGACCGTGCGATAAGGCTTGGCCATGTTTAGCATTTGCAGGATGCGCGAGCCATTGCCGGATGACACCGCGAACTTGCGGCGATTGATCTGACGTTTTGTCAGCGCCTCGACCGCCGCCTTGCCGGCGGCGATGCGCTCGTGCAGCTTTTCGGCCTTGGCCTTGTCGGCTTCCGTCCACTGTTTAAACGGAGTCTTTTCCAGGCCGCGCAGATCGGCCGCGGCTTCCTCCGCGCGGCCGATCGCCGACGATTCGGACTGCGTGTGGGTCAGATAGTCCGCCTCCAAGGCAACACGCTCGGCGGTGCGTTGCGCTAGCGCGGTGGCGGCATCATCGCCGCCAGTCGGCTCCCAATGCGTTCCGGTGAAGCGATGCCATCCGATCTCACGCACATTCAAAAGCTCGGCCGCGAAATGGTGCAACAGCCGTTGCCCGTTGCCGGTGTCGTTTTGCGGCTCGATCGCGCAGCGCTCGATCGCTGCCGCATCGATCTTTCGAATTTCATCAGGATCGAGATCATCCGGCATTTGCTCGGCATCATCATCGCCCGGCCTATAGTCACCGGCATCATAATCGCCGGGGTAACCCGACTCGGTAGGGTCGGGGGCCGGCACCGGGCCGGAAAAATAATCGTCCTCGCCAAGGATGCGATCGGCAATCCAGCGATAGTGTTCGTTGGGATCGTTGTCGAAATCTGCCATGATTTTTTCCCCATGCGAGATCGCGCGAGGAATGCTCTCGCGGCGCTCGAGATCGCGTCCGATTGGTGAGATGACTATCCCGTTTGGGAAGTCGGCTTGATATGCTTTGAAAATCAATGGAGAGGGCGTTCCCCAAATGCTTGGCTAACGCATTGATTTGTCGAATTTTCGTCGCTTCCCTAGGGAGCGCCAGAGGCGCGTCGTATAATACGACGCAATCATCCACGATGGCGCGCCCCGCGAATCCCGCTCACCGCATTCTGAACATCTAAGCCGCGCCTCTCAACTCGTCGGAAAGCGCGCGTTCAATCCTCGATGATTGCGATGGCTCGGGTCCATCCGGCCGAGCCGTTGCGGATCTTGACCGGCAGGCAGGACACCGTGAAGCCAGAGGACGGCAGCTGTTCGAGATTGTGCAGTTTCTCGATATGGCAATAGCCGATCTCGCGGCCGGCCTTGTGGCCCTCCCAAACGATCGACCGGTCGCCCGTCTCGCGGAAGCGCCGTGCCGTGTGCGAGAATGGCGGGTCCCAGCTCCAGGCGTCTGTTCCGGTGACTCGAATCCCCCTTTCGAGCAGATACAGCGTGGCTTCGCGCCCCATGCCGCAGCCAGAATCGATGTAGTCCTTCTGGCCGAGCCTCGATCCGGCGCGGGTGTTCACGAGCACGATGTCCAGCGGCTTCAGCTGGTGCCCGATCCGTGAAAGCTCGTCCTCGATGTCGCGCGCGCTGACGACATAACCGTCCGGGAAGGTGCGGAAATCGAGTTTCACGCCGGGCTGCAGGCACCATTCGAGGGGGACCTCGTCGATAGTGATGGCCCGTTCGCCCTTGTTCATGGTCGATGCATAATGCCAAGGCGCGTCGATATGGGTGCCGTTATGGGCCGACAGGTTGAGCTGTTCGGCTGCCGCGAACTCGCCGTCGGGAAAGTCCTCGGCCTTCATGCCGGGAAAGAACATCAGCGCTTCAGTGACCGTATCCTTGTGCGATTTGTAGTCAATTCGCGGCATTAGCGGCGGCGGGTCGGACGGAACGTCGTTCTCGATATGTATTGACAGGTCGATCAGTCGGCGCGGCATGTGAGTGCTCGTTGTTATGGGTCAGCGGTCCTGTCGGATCACAGTGTTGCGCAGGGTGCCGATCTTCTCGACTTCGAGTTCGACCACGTCTCCGTGTTCGAGGTAGCGGTCCTGCTCGAGCCCGCAGCCGTTCCCCATCGTGCCAGATCCGAAGAATTCGCCGGGCACCAGTGTTTCGTCGCGCGACGCGAAAGCGATCATGTCCTCGAACGAATGCAGCATGGCGCTGGAATCGCCCCGTGACCAGACGTCGCCATTCACACGCGCCTCCATCCGAAGCTTGTAGGGATCGGGAATTTCGTCAGCCGTCACGATCCACGGGCCGATGGCGTTTCCGGTATCGAAATCCTTTCCCTTGGCGGGGCCGAGCATGCTGCGCATTTCGGTCATCTGCGCATCGCGCGCGGAGAAGTCGTTGAAGATCGAAAATCCGAAGATGCAATCGCGCGCGCGGCTCTTGGGGATGTCCGCGCCGCCCTTGCCTAGGAAGATGCCAAATTCCAGCTCGTAGTCCATGTACTGGCTGTAGCGCGGCCATCGCACGGTCGCGCCGTGACCGACCACGCTCAGGTGGTTGCCGCGATAATAGATCGGCTGGCTGCGATAAATCTCCGGCACGTCGTGGCTAGGCGCGACGTCAGGTGCGGGCTTGCCGGCAATCCGGGCAGCAAGTTTTTGCATACCGACAGGGGCTTGGCGAATGTGAGTCGGGAACACGGAGAAGTCCCTGATTAGCACCGGTCGCGGGACCGGCGGCAGCAATGCGACGTCAGAGAGCGGATAGGACAGGGCAGGATTGTCGGCACTGCGCTGAAGGGCTCGTGCACGGTCAAGGGCGCGTTCGCCACCCGCGATCAGCGCGAGCATGTCGGCAAATACCGACTCCGCGCCGCCGGCCGCGATCGCCGCAGCCTGGAGGTCGAACACACGCGCGTCATCCTGGACAACCCCGGTGCGGACTTCGTCTCGGTAGCAAAAACTGGCCAACTTCATAAATCACCCGAAAATATATATACTTTTAATTTCTATCGATTATATTCGAGCGCGTCCAGAGGGCGGACCGAAATGCAACTGGAAATCAAGAGTGAGCCGCAGACCCTTGGGCCTGAAACACAGACCGAGCGCGCTGTTGCGGTTCTCCGACGTGACATTTTGAACGGCAGGCTGGCCCCGGCCTCGAAGCTTGTGATCGCCGATCTCGCCGCCGGCTACGCCATCGGCGCGACGCCATTGCGTGAAGGGTTATCGCGACTTGTATCCGAAGGTTTGGTGCGCGCCACCGGGCAAAAGGGATTTCGTGTCGCGGAAATTAGCCGCGACGATCTGGCCGACATCATTCGCATGCGCAGCGTGATCGAAAGCGAGGCGTTGCAACTGTCGATGCGGCAAGGCAGCGACGAATGGGAGGCCGGCATCGTTGCAAGCCTGCACCGCCTCAAACGCTTCGCCGCGCGCGGGCCGCAGGTGTTTCGCAACGAGATTGACAGTTTCGAGGTCGTGCACAAGGCGTTTCATACGGCCCTGATCGCCGCCTGCGGTTCTCGCCGCATGCTTGAGCAGCACGCCGCGTTGTATGACCAGACCTACCGCTACCGGCACCGCATGCTGGAAAGCGTACCGGAACTCGAAGAGTTTTGCTCCGAACACGACGATCTTGCCGCGCTGGCGCTTGCGCGGAACACCGCAGAGGGATGCCGGCGGCTTTGCGCGCATTTCGAACTGACACTCAAGACGCTCTATCCGGAACAGCCAACGAAGCCGGCGATCTCAAGCAAACGCGGCTAAAAAGGGAGGACAATATGAGGATTATAGCAGCAGCGGCACTCGCGGCCGTTCTGGTGTCGTCTCCGGCGCAGCTTCATGCCCAACTTCTGATCGGCGGGACGCCCAATCCCGAGCAGGTGACCGCTATGGTCGCGGAGCAGCAGGGAATTTTCAAGAAGCACGGGATCGACGGGCGCTTCACCATCATCCCGATCAATCCAACGATCCCGGCCGCGCTGCTCTCTGATTCGATACAGGTCGGTGCGCCCACACCGACCACGCTGCTGCAGGCGGTCGATAACGGGATCGACCTGGTGGTGATTGCGGGCGCATCGGTGAACAATCCGCAAGGCACCGGTATCGGCATCGTCGTCCGGAAGGATAGCGGCATCAAGACCGCGAAAGACCTGCAGGGTAAGCGCTTCGGCGCGCCCGGCCTTAATGCGGTCCTGCATGTGATGGTGCGGCGCTGGCTGACGCAGGAGGGGGTCGATCCGAAATCGGTCAACTTCGTAGAAGCGATGTTTCCGGTTCACGGGGATCTGCTAAAGGCCGGCCAGATCGATGCTGTCGTGACCGGCGACCCATTCATGAGCCGTATCATCCAGAGCGGCGATGGTGAGCAGATACTCAATCTAGTGACGACGCTGCCGGGCGACGTGCCGCCGGTGATGTATGTGACGACGCGCGACTGGGCGCAGAAGAACCCGGACAAGGTCAAAGCATTCCGTGCAGCAATCGAAGAGGCGGCCGCCGAGATCGCAGCCGACCCAGAAAAGGCGCGCGACGCCATCGGCAAGGCGCTGAAACTTCCGGCACCGGTCCTGAAAACGATCCCGTTGCCGAAGGTCAGCACCAAGGTCACGCCGGAGCAGGTCGCTTTCTGGATTGACGTCATGAACAAGCAGAACATGCTGAAGAACAGGATCGACCCGGCCAAGCTGATCCTGCCGTGAAGGAGTCGTACCGAGCGACTTCCTAGGAGCGTTGGAGGACTCACATTGCCGAGAAGGCAACGTATTCCGCTAATGGCACGAAGCAGACATCTGCCTAGTTTCGTTACCGATCCAAAGCGTACTTCCGCGTTAATTGCTTTTCGGAGGCCGCAAGAATGGCCCTGATCAGGCCATTCCAAGGAGGGCGTAGATTTCGCGCGAATACCGGCCGAAGGCCTCGCTGGTCTTGATTTCGAGCGTACGCCGCGCCGGCAGGTCAATCGTGATATCCGCGGCCATCCGCGCAGGCCCAGCCGTGAGAACGACCACGCGCTGACCGAGGAATACGGCCTCGCCAATTCCATGTGTAACCAGAATGATGGTCTTGCCGCTCTGCTCCCATATCCGCAGCAATTCGACATTCATGCGCTCGCGCGTGAGTGCATCGAGCGCTCCAAACGGTTCATCCATGAGCACGAGCTTCGGATCGTGAATGAGAGAACGCGCAATCGCAACACGCTGCTGCATCCCGCCGGACAATTCGTAGGGGTACTTGCGCTCCGCATTTGACAGACCAACCAGATTGAGCAGATCCCGCGCACGCTCGCGGCTCGCCTTGTGCGGAAGGCCCAGAATATCGGCTGGGAGCAGCACGTTTTCGAGGACGCGTCGCCATTTAAGCAGAAGCGGCTGCTGGAACGCGATCCCGACATCCCGCCCCGGCACGAAAGGCTCGGTTGCTCCGCCGATCGAGATCGTCGAGCCCCTATCGGCCTGCAGCAGGCCGGCGAGAATTCTCAGGAGCGTACTTTTGCCACAGCCCGAGGGACCGACGAGGCAGACCAGCTCGCCCTTTTTAACATCGAAGCTGGCATCCGTCAGTGCTTTGAAATCCGTGCCGTCGCGAGAGAACGTCTTGGCGACGTTTCGCAGCCGGATGAAGGGCGCCAAGCCCTCATCGGCTTTTGGTCGAGGCTCAGTTGAGGCGTGCATCACGCACCACCACCAGCGCTTCCAGCGCCGAAACCAATCCGTATAAAATAATTCCGATACCGCTGATCAGCAGAACCGCCATCATCATCGCGGCCGTGTCCAGGCGCACCTGAACCTGTAGCATAAGATAGCCCAGTCCGGCTTCAGAGCCGATAAATTCACCGACGATCGCTCCTGCTACCGCAAGAACCGAGCCGACTTTCATTCCCGAAAACAGATAGGGTAACGATCCCGGCAATTGAATCCGTGTGAAAATCTGCCAGCGCGTGGCTTTGAGGGCATGCACCAGTTCGAGCAGTTCCGGCTCGGTTTCGCGCAAGCCACGCAGCGTGGTCAACAGGATTGGAAAGAATGCGATCGCGAAGGCGATGACGATATTGGTCAGTATACCGTAGCTCATCCACACAATCACCAGAGGTCCCAGCGCCACCTTTGGGATCATGTTGAAGGTCACGAGCAGCGGCATCAGAAGCGCCAAGCCCCAACGGCTCCACGTAAAGATCAGCGCAAAGAAGACGCCGAGAGCGGTCGCGAGCAGAAAGCCACCGAAAATCTCCACAGCCGTGACCGCCGTGTTGGTCCACCAGTCATAACGCTCGTTGCCGAGCGTTGCGACGGTAGCGATCGGCGAAGGCAGCACAAAAGCCGGAATATTCCCGATTCTGACGGCCAGATACCAGGCCAGAACCGCGAGTACATGGGCGAGTATTGCTAGACTCGCCAGCTGTAAGGTTTTGTGCCGCACGGATCGATTCAGTTGGTCGGGCGAGCAGGAAGCCGCAACGACTTGTCGAGGAACGAGTTGGTGTAGACCGTGTCCGCCTTGAAGGGCTGCTTCAGTTCGAAGGTCTCGCTCACCACCGCAAGGTCCTCTTCGACCCGCTTCGGCACGAACCATCCGAACGCCTCGGTGCGGAAAGCGTCATCGTCCATCAACGCAGACACCGTGAGCTTCCAGTTCTGCATCTCCTCATCGGCCTTAATGCCCGAAACCACCGCCGTCATCGCTGCAATGCAGGGCTCGGGTGTTTTCACACAATGCAGAAAGGCGCGCTGCGACACTTGTGTGACGGCGCGGACCGCATCCGGCTTTTCCTTGAGGAACTTGCCGTTAGCGATCAAACTGTTGCCGTAAAGATTAAGGCCAAGCGACCGCCACGAGGCAAAGCCAAGATCATCGCCGATCTCACGCTGCATGATGTAGTGGTAATTGTAGAAGAAGGTGGTGCCATCGACTTGCTTCGAGATCAACGCTGCCGGCTTGGCCGCGGGATTGATGTTGACCCAGCTTACGCCGTTCGAATCAACGCCCATGCGCTTTGCAATTGCGGGCCACATCACCCGGGCGGCATCTCCAGGCGGATTGCCGAGCTTGCGTCCCACGAAGTCTTTGGCGGAATTGATGCCCGACGACTTCAGCCAGTAGAAACCCTGCGGCGAGTTGGCGAAGATATTCATCACCGCAACAAGATCGGCACCCGCGCCTTTGGCTACCATCGCCGAACCGAGATCGGCGATGCCCATCTCCGCTCCGGCTCCAACTCGCGCCGACGATGCGCCGGAGCCGCGAGCGATCTCCAGCCTCACATCGACGCCGGCGTCGCGGTACCAACCTTGTTGAATGGCATAGTAGAACGGCGCGTGATCGCCTGAGGGCACCCAGTTGAGTACGAGCGTCAAGCGCTCCTGCGCAGAAACCGGCGATACGACCTGGAAACCGAGGACAGCCAGAGCCGTCGCGAACAATTTTCGCATGCTATTTCCTCCCATGGGGCGCTCTTTGTCGCCTCGGATGCCTGACGCTTCGGCGTCGATTAACTAGTTAATTAGCTTACGCAGGCTGCGAATAAAAGGTCAAGCCGGAGTTTTCGGCTTGGGCAATCGTCGGGCACCATCGTCGCCATCACGAAGATAGGTCAACACGACATCGACAATGTGCCGGCGGCGGCGTTCGCGCCGCGCGCGAGCATTGAGATCGGTGCGAAGAATGACGCTGAGCGTGTGCCTATTCGACAGGTAGAAATAGGACAGGCTTGTGATGGTTATGAACAGTTCCTGCGCATCCACCGCAGCGCAAAAAACGCCTTGCTCTCGCCCGCGCGTCAATTGCCGGTCCAGCAGTGACAGTAGCGGATCGTAGAGATGCGAAATCCGCTCCGAGCCGCGTATATGTTTCGCGTGGTGGATATTTTCAGTCGAGAAAAGCCTGATCACATCGTCGGAGGCCACGAACAGGTCGAAAGTCGCCTCCGTAAAGCGTCGGATCGCCTCTTCAGGTGCAAGATTCTCAAGCTCGAGGTCGCCGTGGTGCGATCGAACATCACTATAGACGTCCTCCATAACGGCGACGAACAGCTGCTCTTTCGATCCGAAATAGTGATAGAGCAAATTGGGATTGACGCCGGCCGCACGAACGATGCTTTCCGTTCTCGCACCTGCAAACCCCTTCTCGGCAAATTCAGCGCGCGCACACGCCAGGATTCGTCCCCGGGTTTCGCCCTGCTGCGTGCGGACATTCGATCGGCCGCGAGCAAGTGCTTTTCCCGTCGCCGCGGTTGAGACAGGCGCCTCCTTCGACGGTTTACGCTCGCGCTTCGCTGTCTTCTGCATGGACCGGACTATTCCTGCGGCTCAAGCCAAGTGCAAGCGCATCATCTATCATGACTTGACCTGCAAGAGGCTATAAGCCTATTTCTAACTAACCACTTAATCAAGCCGAGCGTAAAGCTTCTCGGTCGGGAGGAAATCGATGTGTCGGCTCACGCGAGCGGGCGTCCGCCTATCGATCATCCCATCGCATTTCCGGACCATCCGTTGAGCATTTCCCGCCCCACCCACCGCCGGGAGGACCTACGCCTCGTTACGGGTCGTGGGGTTTTCGCCGATGACCTCTGTCTGCCGGATCAGGCGCAGGCCGTTTTTGTCCGTTCGAACCTCTCCCATGGAATCCTGAAAGGCGTGGACACGGAAGCCGCACGCGCAGCGCCGGGAGTCCTGGGGGTTTTCACGGCCGAGGATCTTGCCGCGGCTGGTATCGGCAAGATCCCCTATCTACCGATCCCGGGATTCGCGATGCCGACACCGGTCGACGCGCCTCGCCCGGCGCTTGCGACAGGAAGAATTCGTCACGTGGGCGAGCCGATCGCCGTTGTGGTGGCAAAAACACGGCTGCAGGCCGAGGACGCAAGTGAACTCGTCAGAGTGGATATCGACCCGCTGCCGGCTGTGGTCGATACTCTCGGTGCGGTACAGGATGGCGCTCCCCTTGTCTGGGACAGCGCGCCAAACAATGTCGCCTTGACTTGGCAGGGCGGGGACTCGGCCGCTGCGGCCCAGGCTTTCGCGGACGCTGCCCATGTGACGCGACTGCGGATCATCAACAATCGAGTGATTGCGAACCCGATAGAACCGCGTACGGCGATTGCGAGCTACGACGCCTCATCTGAAGCCTGGCAACTGATCTGCGCAAGCCAGGGCGTGCAGTACATGCTGCGCGTGCTCTGCGATCATACCTTCAACGTGCCGCGTGAACGCATGCTGGTGTTTACCCATGACGTCGGCGGCGCGTTTGGAGTGAAAGAACAGCCTTATCCGGAGGACGTGGCGATCCTCCATGCGGCGCGCGCACTGGGCCGCCCCGTCAAATGGCAGGGCACGCGCGCCGAGCATCTATTGTCGGACAACCATGCCCGCGATTCGGTGATGGACGCAGAACTCGCGCTCGACCGCGACGGCAATTTCATGGCCGTTCGGCTTTCGGTGCTCGACGCTATGGGCGCCTATTACTCCGTTCATGGTCCTTACGTCACGATCCGCAATACGACGAATGGCCTTCCGCTGGTCTATCGGACCCCTTGTATCGACGTCACGGTCAAGCTCGTGATGACGAACACGGCGTCAATCGGACCATATCGCGGGGCGGGCCGCGAGGCCGCAGCGCTGGTGATGGAGCGGCTTGTAGACGCTGCGGCGAGAGAGACCGGTCGCGATCCAGTTGCCCTGCGGCGTCAGAACATGATCCCTGCCTCGGCAATGCCATATCGTTCGCCGTCTGGGCGCCTCTATGACAGCGGCGACTTCGAAGCGGTTCTCGACAAGGCACTAGCGTTGGCGGACTGGGATGGCTTTTCCATAAGAGCAGAAGAGTCCCGCGCGAGAGGGAAGCTACGAGGTCTTGGCATCAGCTGCTTCCTCGAATGCGTCGGTGGGTTGCTGTTCGAGAGCGCCGATCTCCGTTTTGCCGATGATGGCGGGATCGACCTTGTTGTGGCCACACAGTCAAGCGGTCAGGGTCACGAGACCAGCTTTGCAGAGTTGGTCAGCGCCCAGTTGGGAGTCGATCCCGAGATCATTCGGCTGCGCCAGGGTGACAGTCGTGACGTACCGCGCGGTCTGGCCTCGATCGCATCGCGCTCGCTGCTCATGGCCGGCTCCGCCCTGTTCCTGTCTTGTCAGGAAGCCATCCGCAAAGGCCGCCAGCTCGCTGCCTTCCGGATGGAGGTCAACCCGGCCGATATCGAGTTCGTGGATGGTGCGTTCCGGATCGTTGGTACCGACCGCAGCGTCAGTCTCATCGACCTGGCGCAGTGGCTCAAGCGCCAACCAAATCTGCCGGAGGATCTGCCGCGGACGCTCGATGCCACCGGCGATTTCGACGCAGATGAACTGAATTTCCCGAATGGATGTCACATCTGCGAAGTCGAGGTGGATCCGGAGACCGGTCGCACCAGCGTGGTGCGCTATGCCGCTGTCGATGACGTCGGCGTGGTCGTCAACCCAACAATCGTACACGGGCAGGTGCAAGGGGGCCTGGCCCAAGGCATCGGCCAGGTGCTCATGGAGCACATCGTGTACGATGAAGAGGGCCAACTGCTTTCGGGCTCGTTCATGGATTATGGCATGCCGCGCGCGAATGACATTCCCGTAGCGCGGGTCGAGCTTCATGAGGTTCCAGCACGCAGTAATCCACTGGGCGTGAAAGGCGCCGGCGAGTGCGGCGTCACAGGTGCTGTCGCCGCGACCATTAATGCAGTCAGCGATGCGCTTTGGCGGGCGGGCGCCAGCGCCGATATTCAGATGCCGGCGACGGCTGAACGCGTGTGGCGCGCTCTTTCGCTTGCGCGCAGCTAGAGTGTTGTGGTCGTCTGGGCCGGAGCTTCGATATGGCGAGGGGAAACCTAGTCGCTCAACGAACTTCTGCTTCTGGCACGAAGCGGACATTGGCCCAAATGAGCGTCTAGTCCGAAAGCCGCTAAACTATGCGGGAACTCGCCTCGACGCTGTCAATCAACGAGGCAGCGCGCAGATAGGCGCGAGACCGTGCCCGATCCTGAGCGATTTCTCTGAGGGCAGCGATATTGCGCTGTCGAACCTCGGGATCGTGCTCGTCGAGCAACTTCTTGTTTCGGATGGTTTGCGCCTGGACATAGTCCGCCGCAATTGTTCGGCGCTGCCGATCGTACAGGTCGAGCAGATCGTCAGCGCTCTCGCCAGCCCAGACTTTTGCAAGTTTGTCGGCCAGGTTGATCGCGTCATGAATCCCGCCATTCATCCCCATGCCGCCGATCGGATTGTTGAGGTGAGCTGCGTCACCGGCCAGTACCACGTTCCCCTTGCGGAAAGTTGCGGCAACCCGCTGGTGCACCTGATAAATTGACAGCGAAGTTAATTCGTAATCTTCGTCGCGGGGCATGAACTTTTTCAGGAGGGCCTGCACGTTCTCGTGGGCCAGCGCTTGGTCGTCAGTCTCGCCGACTCGTGCGGGAAAAACAACGCGCCAAAGCCCTGGTGGGCCGTCGCCTCTCTCCTTGAATAGATTGCACCATTCATTCGGATCGGAGAAGAAATTGCGCAGCGCGTAGTGCGACCCCTCGGTGTCGAACTGGAGCGCGGACCCGACGATGCTGCTGCATGAACTCGTCGAATTGGCGGTCAGTTCTGAAGTTCTTAAGCCGCGATTGCGCTTGTCGTCCAACTCTACCGGGATTTTGAGCTCGTTTGCAGCAGTGGGAGCCGGCGTGGCATTCAAGACCCGGCTCGGCCTGGAGCATGAGATCGCGCGCGAGGACATCACCTTCGTGCCGCTGTCGGATGCGGAGCTTCCGATGCAGCATGTGAAATTGTGGAAGCGTGTTTCGCATCCGTTGACGCCCGCCGCCGACAGACTCGCGTCGCTACTATCGGCCGGAATTCAAAGCCTCAAACAACACCACTAATGACTCTAGCTTGTATCCCCCGAGTTCTCAGTTCGATTAGAGCTTGAGGATTGCCCTATGTCGGGTCTCAAGTCAGCCCTGTTAGGTCCTCAGGTGGAGAGGGCTTTCCAAATGCTTGGCTAACCCATTGATTTATCGAATTTTCGTCGCCTCCCCAGGGAGCGCCAGCTCACATCATCGTACCGGATTGTGGTTCTGGGCCGGACATCGTGCGGTTGCTCAGGGCGAATGTGTCACTGAGGCATTTCGTCGTCGGTGGCACCGTTTTCTCTCAAATGTTTGATTGGACGGCATGCGAGCTGGGCAAACACGCCCTTGCGCGCAAGTTGGATTTGCCTGAGACGTGGGTTCCAGAGTGACGCAGCGATTTTTTCGTTAGAGGAATTTGTAATGATGCGCATTGTCTTGATCATCAGTGTTGCGCTTCTCATCGTGGCGCTCGTCGTGCTGCAACAAAGCCTCGGAATAGCGCCGGGAAATGCACTCAACGCGGTACTGGGCTGGCCCATCGATCAAAAGCTCGCGATCTTTTTGATCGCTGCGGTTGTGGTGTTTCTGATCGGCGCCGCGATCTGGCAGTCCGACCGGATCGCCCAGCAAGCCAAAGCAATGGATCTTCTGCAGAAGAGAATGAACGGACTGCGCGACCAGGTGTCGGCCGCGGACGAGCAGCAGAGCGGCGCCGACGCCGCCGTGCGCCATCTGGTCGGGACCGATCCCGTGGCCATCATCGACGACGTTCATCAGCGATTGGCGCAGACGGAGGCGCGGACGTCGGAGCAGGCGGCACAGAACGAAGCGGTCGATCTTCAGAGCAGAATTGACGAGATCCGGCGCCGGCAGCAGGCGCTGCGCACACAACTGGGGTCGGTTTCCGAAAAGCGACGCGTGATCGAACCGATGCTTGGCGAAGTCAAGGAGCGCCAGACCCTGATCGATCGGGCGCTGGGTGATCTGGAGAAAGACGAGACCGGCAAGACTCTTGATACGCGTCTCGAGGAGACGGAGGGATTTCTCAACCGCGGACACACGCGCCTGGAGGGTCTCGAAACCACCTTCGGCAAGTTCGAACAGATCAGGGACCGGATGCAGCAATTGCAGGGCGAGATTGCGCCGCTGCGCAGTGCCGAAACCGGTATCAAGTCGCTGATCGATCAGGTGGCCGCGCTGCAGAAAGAGGTCGACCAGGGTCTGCTGTCGCTTGAAAAGGACGAGAGCGGAACGATTGGCGAGCGGTTCGACCGGCTGTCGAAAACCAAGAGCGAGCTGGAACAGCGGATGGCGGCGTTGACCGCATGTTTCGGTTCGCTGGAAGCCATCCGGCAGGACGTTGGCGAACAATTCAAGCGGCTCACCGCCGCCCTTGACGGCCATCTGAAGCGGTGAATCATCCGCGCGATCTTAAGATTCGCATCGCGTCTCGACAGGCATGTCAAAATCTCCGGAACGGCGTCAGGATTCGATTCCGGACGGCCCTGGATTTGACATTCTCTCCGCAACCCCGCGAATGGCGGCCATTGTCAAATCCGCCAATGGTTGGCGCCAGAAAAGCCAGATAAGGTGCGGGCGCCGTGCTCACGACCCCAGCCGACACGAGGCCGGATGACCCTGCTGCTCGATCCGCGCAAAGGCGACGTCGAGGACGATACGTCCAGTACCAAGGGCCGCTCGCTGCTGTCGCTTGCCGGCACGCTGCTGGTTGAAATCAGTCTGCCGAAGCTGGTTGCCGCCTGGCTGCTGCTGGTTGCGCTGCCGAGCTTTCTTCTCGGCCTCACCCCGCTGATCGGCTCCGCCTGGCTGCACACGTTCTCCCGCACCGCGGGCACGACCTATGGCGGGCTGCTGACCCTCGCGCTCATTTTCGTCGTTCTTGTGATCGGCTGGTTCGGGGGCCGCACTGTCTTTCGCGTCGCGGAGCAGGCGTTCTGGGCGCTCAATGCCATGGCGGTGCAGCCGCTTTATGCGCTGTTCCGGGAGGTCATCCGCCATTTCGCCGAGCTCGCGCTGGGACATTGGCTGGACGAGGCGAGTCGCGCACGACTGCGCGCCTTCAGCGCGGCGGCCGCCGGGCTCATACTCTGCGTCATCTCGCTGTTCGTCATATGGCTGATCGGACCTCACACCCGCTGGAGCGCGCAATTCGCCGATCTGCTGTCGCCGCTCAGCCTGATCGTGCCGGCGCTGGCGAATGCGGGCGTGATCCTGTTCGCCTATTGCACGGCGGTGACATTCGTTTGGGGTCTTGCCGACGCGTCGATGGACCAGCCGCGGGGCTGGTCGGATTTCGTCGATGCCGCGACGCTGAAGCGGTCATGGCGGGTCGTGCATCTGTCCGACGTTCATGTCGTCGGCGAGCGTTTCGGCTTCCGGCTGGAAAGCGGACGCCTCGGTCCGCGCGGCAACGAACGGCTCGGGAGGCTGCTGCACCGGCTCGAGGAGATTCATGCGCAGAAGCCGCTCGACCATGTCCTGATCACCGGCGATATCACCGATGCAGGCCGGTCTGCGGAATGGGCGGAGTTCTTCGCCGCCGTGCTGCGTCATCCCAAACTCAGCGAGCGGATGCTGATTCTTCCCGGCAACCACGACATCAACGTGGTCGATCGGTCCAATCCCGCGAAGCTCGATTTTCCGACCAGCCCCGGCCGGCGTCTGCGCGAGATGCGCGCGCTGTCCGGCATCTGCGCGGTGCAGGGTGCGCGCACCCATGTCGTCGATCTCGAGAACCGGCGCCTGGGGCAAACGCTGGAACAGGCGGTTGCGCCCCATGCGGCGGATATCGCGACTTTCGCGGATACAGGAACGCTGCGTTTGTCGGCGAAGCTTGCGAAGGTCTGGGCCGAGGCGTTTCCGATCGTGTTGCCACCCGAGACCGAAGACGGGCTCGGGATCATCCTCTTGAACTCGACCGCGCTGACGCATTTTTCTTTCACCAATGCGCTCGGCTTGATGTCGACAGAACAGTCGCGCGCCATGCATGCGGTGGTACGGCAATTCCCGAAAGCGCAATGGATCGTCGCGCTTCACCATCACCTTGTGGAATATCCGACGCCGGCAATCGCGTTGTCGGAGCGGATTGGTACCGCGCTGATCAACGGAACATGGTTCGTGCGGGAAGTGCAGCGGATCGCCCGGCGCGCGATCGTCATGCATGGGCACCGCCATGTCGACTGGATCGGCCGCTGCGGACGGCTGGTGATCGTGTCCGCGCCATCGCCGCTGATGGAAGCCCGCGAGGCCGATACGACGGCCTTTTACATCCACACGCTCGGGGTGGACGAGCAGGGGCGCTATCTGATGGCGCACCCGGAGCGGGTGGAGATTGCGGGGGAAGTTCCGTCCGCAGAACGCTAGCCGGTCTTGCGCAGGATCCGGTAGGCCAGTGCGAGGTCGAGCGCCGTCAGGCCCTGGATAACAGCAAGGACGCTTTCATTCGGATCGCCTCGTCCAGGCCAGCGGCCATTCGCGGCCTCACCGATGCTAGTAATGTTCGCCGTAACATCGGCTTGCGTCAGCGCGCCATCCTTCACCCAGGACGAGAGGTCGCCCTGGTAGAGTGCATAATCGAGATCGTCGACGAAGCGATGCGCGGCGTTGTGCCAGACGCCGATGTCGAATTCCGGCCCGCCGCCCATCGACAGCACGGTGGCACCCGGCTTGATCCAGTCCGATTGCACGATTCGCAACGCCGCCGTGGTGATGGTCGCGACGATGTCCGCGTCGCGGACGGCTGCCTCTATCGAATCCGCCACCACGACACGCGCGTTTTGGACGCTGGCTGCGAGGCGCTCGGCAGACTCGCGTGTGCGCGACGCGACGGTGATAAGTTCCGGCGTGCAGAGTTCTCCAAAAGCGCGCGCCATATGCGTTGCGATCGAGCCGGCGCCGATCAGCGCGATCCGCGGATTGGGGCGCGGCGTGAGCCAGCGCGCAACCACGGCGCCGGATACGCCGGTGCGAAACGAATATAGCCAGTTCTCTTCGAGAAACAGAATCGGCGCACCGCTTGCGAGATCCCAGAGGATCATTCGCGGATGGCCGCGCGACGAGAGCCGCGCCCCGGCGATGCCGTCAGCCTTAAGAACCGCGCCCTTGAGCTGGATGCGGTGCGGCGGACCGGCGACGCGCATCGCCGAAGGCGTCGAGGGCTCGACCTCGCCGTTGCCGAGCGCCCTGTAGGTCTGCGCGATGACGTCCGCGGCCTCCGCGATCGAGAGTGCGTCGACCGTTTCGGCCTCGGAGATCATGCGCATGGATCGTGTGCTCCGGCGATCAGACCAGGATCTTGCCGTCGCGTGTCAGGGTCTTGCCGTCGACGGAGATTTCCGGTTTGCGGATCACGCCCTCCAGCCGGAGTTTGGCGTGGCAGGTGCCGCCAAGCGCCATTGTATCGCCCATGCCGATATGGGAGGTGGCGTACATCTTCTTGTCGGTGCGCATCACGCCGGTTGGTGTCACGTTCGGGTTGAGGCCGATCGAGATTTCAGCCGGACAATTGTAGCTGTTCTTGTCGCCGTGCTTTTCGAGGATCTCGCGCCAGATCGCGGCTTCACGTCCGCCTTCGATCTTCGTCACCCAGCCGTTCTCGACCGTGAGCTCCATTGGCTCCTTGATTGCGCCGACGGAATGGGCGGTGAGATCGAACACCACGATGCCGTTGCCGGTGCCTTCCACCGGGCAGACATGCGCTTCGCCATCCGGGAACGCACAACCGCCGCCACCACCGGGCCGCAACTGAACCGGGATGCCGGCGATCGAACGGCCGGGACGCCCCTTGATGCTGGCGGTGAGGTTGGTGCCGTTCGGGCAGGTGACGTGGCAGGTGTCGCCTTCGGTAAAGATCTTGGCGATGCGCAGACCGACTTCGTTGAGGGCCGCATAATCGGCGCCGGCCGGACCGTCGGGCGACAGCATCGCAGGCGTCAGTTCCTCCATCAGCAGGTGACGCTTGCCGTTGTCGATCAGTTCCTCGGTGATGGTCGCATGCGCCATCGCGGTCGAGGTGAGGTAGACGATCAGGTCGAGCGCCGGATCGAGCGCGGCGCGATGGATCGCGCTGGTCGGGTTGGACGAATGCGTGGCGCGCGGCTCCATCACGCCGACAGCGACCTCCATTCCGAGCTCCTTCGCCGCATGGGAAAAGCCCTGCCAGAGGATCGGATCCATCTTGGTGTCGGTGATGACGAAGATCTTGTCGCCGGCCTTGGCGTTGAGCTTCAGCGGCGTCTGCATCACCTTAGCGATCTCGTTCAGGCTATAGGTCACGTCGTGTTCTCCTGGATGGATGCAGCGTTTACGCGATCGCAATGCGCGCGCGCTTGGCAAGTCTGGTAGCAGCCCATATCATTCCGTTCAACAAAAGGTCTTTCCACTCAACGGAAAATACGGGCAATGAGCAGACGTGAGTTCGACGGGCGGGTCGCGATTGTAACTGGCGGGGCGGGCGGCATCGGCACCGCGACGGTGCAGCGTTTCCTCAGCGCGGGCGCGAGCGTGGCGGCCTTCGATCGCGATCAACAACGGCTCGATCAGTTGAAAGCGGCGTTGCCGGGATCACTCTCCGTCCATTGCCTCGACGTCACGCAATGGGACGATGTCCCGCGCGCGGTGGACGAGGTTGAGAAGGCGTTCGGGCGCATCGACGTCCTGGTCAATGTCGCGGGTGGCGGTTCCCCCACCACGATCCAGAGTGCGACCCCGGAGGATTGGGGACGTATCGTCGGGCTCAATCTCACGGCGCCGTTCTATTGCATCAAGGCGGTGGCGCCGGCGATGCGGCGCGCCGGTGGCGGGGCGATCGTGACGGTCGGCTCGCTTGCCGCGTTCCAGATGTCGTTCAACAATGGCGTCAGCTATACCGCCGCCAAATCCGGTGTGCTCGGGCTGACGCGGCATGCGGCATTCGAATTGTCGCGCGACAATATCCGCGTCAACGCGGTGCTGCCGGGACCGATCATGACGCCGCAGATGGACGCCAAGATCGACGCAAAAAGCAGGGCGGCGGTGCCGAAGCAAGTGCCGCTCGGACGCTGGCTCGCGCCTGACGAGGTCGCAGATCCGATCCTGTTCTTCTGTTCGGATGCGGCGCGAGGCTGCACCGGCACCCATGTCATCGTTGACGGCGGCCTGCATATCGGCGCGCAGTATGATAGCGCGACCTATTTCGCCAAGCGCGGGGAGTGATATCGAGTCGCCCCCGCTTTCGCGGGGACGACCGATTGGAGGCAGCCGTTACTTCTTTTCCTGAGAGAGAGTCGCGAGCAATGTCTTGTTTTCCGCGATCTCGTCGGAAATCATCTTTTTGAACTCGGCTGGCGATTGCGGCATCACGTCGCCGCCGAGTTTTGCAAAGCGGTCCTTCGCTTCCGGAAGTTGCAATGCCGCAACCGTCGCATCATGCAGCTTCTGCACCAGTTCCGGGGGCATGCCCTTCGGCCCGAACAGGCCGACCCAGGCGCCCATACGCATCTTAAGGCCGCTCTCGCCGATGGTCGGGACGTCGGGGAATAACGGCGAGCGCTTCTTCGCGGTCGACGCAATCGGGATCAACTGCTTGTTGTCCATGAAAGCGCGGCCCGAGGCGAACGGTGCGATCACGAAATCCACGCGGCCGGCGGCAGTGTCGGCGATGGCTTCAGGCGCGCCGCGATAGGGCACATGCGTCAATTTGATATCGGTGGCCGCACGCAGGCGCTCGACTTCGAGATGCGAGGCGCTGGCGACGCCGCTCGAGCCGAACATCACTTCTCCTGGCGCCTTGCGGGCTTTTTCGACCAACTCGTTGATCGACTTGATGCCCTTGGTCGGCGAAATCCAGATCACCGCCGGAAGATCCGCCAGCGGCGCAATCGGAGTGAGGTCTTTCTCGGTGTCGTAGGGCAATGATGTCTGGACGGCCGGTAGCGAGGCGATCGCCGAGGAGGATACCAGCAGGCGGTAGCCGTCAGGCTCGGAATTGGCGACCGCGTTTGCGCCGATCGAGCCGCCGGCGCCGGGGCGGTTTTCGACAACCACCGTCTGCTTCAGGATGGTCTTCAACCCGTCGGCCACCGTACGGGCGATGAGGTCGGTGCCGCTGCCGGGCGTGATGTTGACGATGATGGTGATGGGACGGTTGGGATAGTCGGCCTGCGCCTGCGCGGAACCGGTCAGGGCAGCGAGCAAAGCCGCCGCGGCGATGATGGGTCTCATTCTTGTTCTCCCTTCGTGTGCCTATGTCTTCGACTTGTTGTTGCGTCCGCGCACTTCGACGCCCGCGATCTTCTCAAAGTGGCGGACCATTTCGGTGAGGTCGCTGCTCGCGCCGATATCGTCGGTGATCACATGCCACAGCTCGGCGACGCGCCGGCCGATCGGGGTCTCTGCATCCGAGGCACGACCAAGATCGCAATACAGCTCCATGTCCTTGATGCCCATGTCGACGGGACCGCCATAGGCAAAGGTGCGCGGCAGGACAGCCTTCGGAAATTTGTCGACCGTCGCCGAATTGCGCCCGGTTCCCGCATTGATAACCTCGATCAGCGCATCGGCATCGACACCCGCTTTTACCCCGGCGACCATCGCTTCGGACGTGATCATCATCGCGGTGAGAGAGAGCGCGTTATTGACGATCTTGGCGACCTGCGCGAGCCCCGGCTTGTCGCCGACGACTATTGTGCGGCCGGCCAGTTTTGAGAGAACGGGGACCACCGTGTCGCGGGCTTCTTTCGGGCCGGACAGGATGGTGGTGAGCTTGCCCTCGCGCGCCCAGGTCGGACCGCCGCTGACGGGCATGTCGAGCACCGCAATATTCGCGGCGGCAAGCTTGTCGGCGATGGCGAGGATGGTCGGCTGGCCGATGGTGGAGGACTCGATATAGATGCGGATCGCCTTGCCCCCGACGACGCCATCCTTGCCAAAGGCAACATTCCGGCTGATCGTTTGCGAGGGCAGGCAGGCGAAAACGATCTCCGCCTGATCTGCCACGTCCCGTGGCGTCGCCGCCGCGACGGCGCCTTTGGCGATGAGCGGCGCAAGCCGCGTCTCATCCGGATCGCACACCGAAAGCGGATAGCCCGCTTCAGCAAGGCGTAGCGCCATTGCGCCACCCATGTGACCGCAGCCGATGAAACCGAGCCTTGCGGTCACGCTGTCTGCTCCCGAATGCGGCCGGTCAGTCGAACTTCAGCTTCATCTCGGTGACCAGCGGATCCCAGATGTCCTTCTGTTCGCGCACCATGGCCAGGACCTGTTGCGGCGTCGCCAGCGAGATTTCGTAGCCGCGCTTGGCGAAACCCTCCTGGATTTCCGGGTCCTTCACGACGGCATTGAGATCGCTCGACAGCTTCTGGACCACGGCGTCCGGTGTTCCAGCCGGCGCACCGATGATGAAGCGCACGGTGCCGGACACGTCGCCCAGGCTTGCCTCCTTGAGCGTCGGCACGTCCGGCATCAGCTTGCTGCGGTTGTCGCTTGCAAGCGCGAGCGCGCGCAGCTTGCCTTCCTGGATCAGCGGCAGAACCGAGCTGAGGCTGAGCGTGCCGAAGTCAAGCACGCCGGATAGCAGATCGGTGACCGCGGTGGCCGAGCCCTTGTACGGCACGTGGGTGAACTGGACCTTGTTCAGCTTGCTCAGGCGCTCGGTCGCAAGATGCTGTGGCGAGCCGACACCTGCGGAGGCGAAGTTCACCGGCCGCGCTTTTCCTTCGGCTATCAGGTCGGCGATCGTCTTGAACTTGGAATTCGGGTTGGTGACGATCACCGCGGGGGATTCTGCGACGCCGCCGATCCAGGCGAAATCCTTCTGCGGATCGTAGGGAAGGCTGGCATAGACTGTCGGATAAATGCCGACGATCGTTGCCTGCACCAGCAGCGTATAGCCATCGGGCTTCGACTTTGCGACGACGGCGGCGCCGATATTGCCGCTGGCCCCGGGCCGGTTGTCGATGACGACCGGCTGACCGAGCTTTGCGGAATATTTGTCCTGGATCAGCCGCACCAGAATGTCGGTGCCGCCGCCCGGCGGGAACGGCACCACCACACGCACCGGCTGGTTCGGGAATTGCTGCGCAAGCGCCTGCGGCACACCGAGCGCTGCAAGGGCGGCGAAGACGAGAGCGAAAAGGCGCATGAATTGTTGCTCCTCCGGGACAGCCTCGAACTTCGGGCTGCCATTATGTTTTTGAGTTTCAACGATCTGTGCCCCAGTTCCGCTCAATGGTCAATGATTCCGCTCATCGGAAAAATACATTGACGCGTCGCTGCATGGACCTATTTTGGCGCGCTGCAGCGGATGCAGGTGCAAGAGGAAAATAGGGCGTGAACCGGACGGATCGTTTGAACGTCGACACCAGCAACGCATCGGCGAAGATGCGCGATGCATCCGCCGCGGGCACGGTCGCGCGTGTCGTGCAACTGCTCGCTTGCCTCGCCGAAGCCGACGGCCCGGTTTCGATCAAGTTTCTCTGTCAGACTCTGAAACTGCCGGCGAGCACGGTGCATCGCCTGCTCGGCCTTCTTGCCGATGAGGGGATGGTCGAGCGCAGCGCAGATCGCCCGGTCTATGCGCCGGGGCTCGAACTGGTGCGGATCGCCTCGTTGCTTGCATCGAAGGTTCGGATCGTCGATGTCGCCAAGCCGTTCATGCGCGCGATTGTACGCGATTGCGACGAAACCTGTTGTCTCATTCAATATATCCCTGCGCAGCGCAAGGTGATGGCGTTGCACGCGGAGTTCTCCTCGCATCCGTTGCGCTATCGCATCGAGCTGTTTCAGCCTCATTCGCTGCTGTGGGGCGCGACGGGACGTTCGGTTCTCGCCTTTCTCGAGCCGGAGGAAATCGCGGTGGCGCTCTCCGACAACGACGCATCGCCTGCGACGGGTATTGCGCTGCCGGACCGGGAGGCCGTCATCACCGAGCTGGCGGAGATCAGAGCGCGGGGCTACGCCATCACCCATGGCCAGAAGATCGGTGGGGCGGTTGGTATCGGCACGCCGCTCTTCAATTCGGAACGCAAGACGATCGGCAGCCTGTGCCTCACCATTCCTGAAACGCGCTTCAACAAAAAAACGCAGGCGCGTCTGTTGCAGATGCTGATGCAGCGCGCCGGCGAACTCAGCCGGGCGCTTGGCTTTGCGCCGGTGCCGGCCGCAGCGGAATAGCGACGCCTAACGGCGTTGCGTGCCCAGCAGGAATAGCTGGATCCATTTCAGCGCGGCATCGGCATCCGCACTTTTGCGGCGCGGCAACGTGACCGCCGCGCTGTTGCACAAGGCCAGTACGGCATCGGCCGCGACATCGACATCCAGGTCGCTGCGCCATTCGCCGCGTTCGACACCATGAATAAAGATCTTCTTCCAGAGCTGGCGATAAGCGCGCGCCAGGGTGTTGAGCTCCTTCAGAACGCCGGCTGGCAGGTTGCGCCGCGAAAACGCAAAATTCTCCACATAGGCCCGGCGGTCGCTGGTCAGATGCGAGAGCATGCCGGCACGGACCATGGCGACCGCGGGTCCGCCTTTGGCAATCACGGCGCGCAAGCGCTCGCAGAACTCCACCGCGCTTATGCGGCACATGTCCTCCAGCGCCGCCTCTTTCGAGGGATAATAGTGATAGAGGCTGGCCGGACGCATGCCGATCCGGTCGGCAATGTCTTTCATTGTGGCATTGAAATAGCCGCGCTCGGCGAAAACCAACGCGGCGGCATCGAGGATCGCGCGGCGGCGCCGGTCCTGCTTCTGCTTGACATGCGGCGTCGGCTGGCGTGGCGCTGCCATCGCGCGCTCGCTGCGTCGTACCGTACCGGCCGCCTTGCTCGCCATTCGATCCGGTTTCCGAAAATTCGAATTTAGATTTGAAAATTATCGCAGGCCAAAGCTATAATCCATGCCGTGCTCCGGCAACACAAAAGTATTGCCAGTGCGGAGTGAGGGCCAGCTGCCATGGAGTATCGCGAACTGACGTTCCCCGCGGTCTCGCGCGAGCGGATCGCGGCCATTCAAAGCGCCCGGAAGCGGGTGGCATTCGAGCGGGCAAGGCTCTCTCCCTTCTATAAGGGGCGGCTCGATCATGTGAGGGCCGATCATCTCGATCAGCCCGAGGAATGGCTGAAGATACCGGTCCTGACCAAGGAGGAATTACGCACGATTCCCGCCGACCGGTTTCATGAGACCTTTGCGATCGCACCGGACAAGCTCGCGGTCGAATATTGGCGTTCGGGCGGCGCGACGGGACGTCCCCTGTTTTATCCACGTTCGGCCGAGGACATGGAAGCCGGCCTCGACATGTGGCTGCGGCTCTGGCTCGCCGCCGGCTGCACTGCGGATGACAAGGCGCATATCTCGTTTCCGATGGGCATTCACCCGGTCGGCCAGCTTTATGCGCGCTCGGGTGAAATGCTCGGTGTCGGAACGGTCTGGGCCGGAGCGGGCAACAATACGCCGTCCGAATTGCAACTCGATCTCATCCGCACGCTGCGCCCCACGGTCTGGGTCGGCATGCCGAGTTATGGGTTGCAACTTGCGAGCCTTGCTCAGAAGCAGGGCTTCGACATTTCCGAATGCGGCGTGCGTACGATCCTGTGCGCCGCCGAGCCGCTGTCCGCGCCGAAACGACAGAAGCTGGAGCGGCTCTGGGGCGCGGAGGTCTACGATCAGTTCGGCTGCACCGAAGGCGGCGCAATGGGCTCGGAATCCGACGCTCATGACGGCCTGCATCTGTGGACAGACCTGTTTTTTACCGAAGTGGTGGATGAGGCGTCCGGCATGCCGGTCGCGCCCGGGACCGCCGGCATCCTGCTGATGACTCCGCTCTATACCAACACGATGACGCCGTTCCTGCGCTGGAGCCTGGGCGATATCGGCGTGCTGAAGGAGCAGGGTGCGACCAAAGGGCCGCTATCGGTCTATCCCGTTTTTCAGCACGCGGCGCGCACCGCTGGCTTCTTCAAGGTGAAGGGCATCAATATCAATCACACCGATTTCGAAGACTTCATGCATCGCAATCCGGCGGTGATCGACTTCCGGCTGGAGGTGCATGACCGATCGGGCATCGACACGTTGCTGCTGCAGATCGAATTGATGCGCGGCGCCGATGGCGACGCCGAAACCGCCAGGCTCTCCCATGCGGTGAAGACCGCGTTCGAGGTGACGCCAGAGATTGAAATGCTCGAAACAGGCCGGCTGGCGCAGCTCTTTCTCACCGACGTAAAGGCGCGGCGCTTCGTTGATGGGCGGAGCCGGTAGCACCACCGTCATGGGCGGGCTTGACCCGCGCATCCATCGTTTTCGCTTGATGGATGGCCGGGTCAAGCCCGGCAATGACCGAGAGAGGTCAGTTCGTCCCCCACACGGCGCGGGCGAGTTCGGTGACCCGGGCGAGCTTCGCCCATTCCTCGGCTTCGGTGATCGGATTGCCGCCGACGCTCGACGCGAAGCCGCATTGCGGACTGACTCCGAGCCGCTCCTCCGGCGCATGCTTGAACGCCTCGTCGAGGCGGCGGCGGAGTGAATCGATATCCTCGAGCGCGCCTGTCTTGCTGCTGATGAGACCGAGATAGCCACGCTTGCCCTTCGGCAGGAACCGCAGCGGCGCGAAGCTGCCGGCACGCTCGCTGTCATATTCGAGCAGATAGCCGTCGATCCCGGGCTCGGAAAACAGCCGTTCCGCGATCGGATCGTAGCCGCCCTGACCCATCCAGTGACCCTTGTAATTGCCGCGGCACAGATGCACGAGCACGGCCATGTCCGCCGGCTTGTCCTTCAGAGCGGACGCAATCATGTCGAAATAAAAGTCGGTCAGCTTCGCGGGGTCTTCGCCGCCGGCTTTCAGGGAATCTCGGATGCTCTGATCGCACAGCAGCGCGAGCGCGACCTCGTCGAGCTGCACCACCCGGCACCCGGCACGGTAAAGTTCGTCGATCTCCTGTCGGTAGACTGCGCAAAGATCGTCGGCGAGCGCCTGCCTGTCCTTATAGGATTTGGGGTCCATCCCTTCCTTGCCGCCGAAGAAGTGCAGGATGCTCGGCGTCGGCAACGTTACTTTTGGCGTGCGCTTTGTGATACCCGAAAGAAAGCGATAATCGTTCACCACGATCGGCCGCTTGCGGGCGAGCTTGCCCGTAACCACAGGACCGAACCAGGTGGCTTCGTGGCCGCCGAGGCGAAACATGAGTTCGGCCTTCTTGAGTTCGATGCCGCTGAGAGATTCGACAAACCCGAGAAACCAGGAGCCGCGGCGAAATTCGCCGTCCGTAATGAAGCGGAGGTCGGCGTCTTCCTCATGCCGCACCGCATCGGTGATGCACTCCGCCACGACCTTCTCAAGCGCCGCGTCGTCGATCTTTTTTTCCATATGGGCGCGATGAGCCTTTTTCAGCGCATCGGGCCGCAGCAGGCTTCCGACGTGGTCGGCGCGGGGCAGGTCGAGCATGGCATTTCCTCCTGTTTCTCCTACGCTATCAAATAGGTGACAAAAATCAAATCCGGATTCGAAAAAATTCCGCAAGACTTCGCAATGCCTTACCCCTAGAAAAGGGGCGAGCGGGGGATTTTGCAATGAGCCTTTATCTGGACGATCTGAAAGTTGGTCAGCGGTTCGAGACCGCGCGCCGCACCGTGACCGAAGCCGAGATCATCGCTTTCGCGAAGGAGTTCGACCCGCAATATTATCATGTCGATCCGGTGGCAGCACAGAAGTCCGCTTTTGGCGGGCTGATCTCATCTGGCTTTCATACGCTGAGCCTGTCGATGCGGTTGTTCTTCGATCTCAATTTGTGGCCGGATTCGGTAATTGCTTCGCCCGGTATGGAGAACGTGAAATGGCTCAAGCCAATGCGCCCGGGCGACACCATCCGTGCCGCCGCCGAGGTGATCGAGGTGCGGGTATCCTCGTCGAAGCCGGATCGCGGGGTGGTGATCATGGATCATCCCTGCTGGAATCAAAACGACGAGATGATCCTGAACCTTCGCTGCGCCCATATGCTGCGCCGGCGGACCTGAGACCCGCGGGATAGGAAGATGACGGCCTCCGGAATCTCTGCAAAACTGCGGCGGGGGAGTTTGGTCATGATCCGGTCCATTCGCTGCGCGGCGGCGGCCGCGCTTGTCACTTTGGCGCTTTCGCTGCCGGCCGTTGCGCAGGTGCCGTTCTATATTCCGCTGCCCGGAGAACTCGCGGGCCCTTCCGGAACGTTGATCCGCCAGGAGCCGGTGCTGGGCGCGCCGCTCGGTGCGATCGCTGTACGTATTCTTTATCGGTCGACCGGATTGAACGGCGAGCCCATCGCTGCTTCGGGTATCGCAATTGCTCCGGTCGGGCCACCGCCGCCGGGAGGCCGACCGCTGGTTGTCTGGGCACACCCGACCACGGGCGTGGTTCCGAGATGCGCTCCCTCGTTGTCATTGACTTTTTTCCAAAAGGTGCAGGGGCTGCTGCCGATGTTGGAGCGCGGGTACGTCGTGGTAGCGCCCGACTATCCCGGCCTTGGTACCGCCGGTCCGCACCCCTATTTGATCGGTGAATCAGAGGCGCGCGCCGTGCTCGACGCGGCCCGCGCGGTGAAACAGCTACCGGTCGGAGCTGGCCATCGCTTCGTTGTGTGGGGCCATTCGCAGGGCGGGCATGCGGCGCTCTATACGGGGTTGCTGGCACGCCGCTACGCGCCGGAGCTTGAATTGTTGGGAGTCGCCGCCGCCGCGCCCGCGACCGAACTCGGCACGTTGCTCCGCGACGATTTCAAGACCGCCGTCGGAAAGATACTCACCACCATGGCGCTGTGGTCGTGGACGCGGGTGTTTGACGCGCCGATCGAGAGCGTGGTGTCCGCGGATGTGATGCCGACAGTCAATCGGCTGGCGGAGCAATGTATCGAGACGCCGTTCGAAAATCTCACTGCGGCGATGGTCGAGATGCCGTTGCAGCGCCGGTTCCTCACCGTGCCGGATATCACCAAGGTCGAGCCGTGGCGCGGCATCATGCTGCGCAATACGCCCGGAGCCCTTCCGCGCGGCCTGCCGCTGTTGATGATCCAGGGAACGGCCGACACGATCGTCGAACCCGCCGTAACCGAAGCCTATGTGAGCCGTCAGTGTAAGGCCGGCGGTCCTGTCCGCTTCATGTTGATGTCGGGAATAGGCCATGACCCGATCGCGAGGGACACCGCGCCGGCGGCGGTGCAATGGATGGCGTCTCGCTTCGCCGGCGCGCCACCGGAAAATGATTGCGTACGGTAACCGACCGGATCGCCGCGCCGCTCCGACGCAGGTCCGATATGCGCTTGCGGGATTTTCTCGCCCGGCCCGTCGTCTATAAGGTGCGATAAACCTTCTCGATGTCAGGGGAGGGGGCTGTGGAGGAATTTGCGTGGCACCAGCGCTCGATCGGACTTATGACGGCATCATCATCGGCGCGGGCCAGCACGGCCTGGTGCTTGGTTCCTATCTCGCAAAGGCTGGGTTGAGGATCCTCCTCGTCGATCGCAGGCTCACCTATGGCGGCGGGCTGTGCACACAGGAAGTCACCAAGCCCGGCTTTTATCACAACCTGCATTCCATCAATCATTTCAGCATCAGCGACGCGCCTTGGTTCGGCGATCTGAACCTTGCCGACAAGGTCACTTATATCACGCCGCGTTACGAATTCGGGCAGGCGCATCTCGACGGTTCGGCGCTGGTGCTGGGCCGCGATCTCGAGGAGACGGTCGCCAATATTGGCCGCTTCTCGAAAAAGGATGCGCAGACATTCCGTGACTGGAATGCGCGGGCGGAAGAGATGACCGCGAAAATCCTGATTCCCGAACGTTACGCCGAGCCGCTGTCAAAGACTGAGCGCGAGGCATTGCTGTCGCGCACCTCGATCGGGCGTGAGTTTCTGGAGATGACGCAGCGCCAGCCCCTCGATGTGGTCGAGGAACTGTTCGAAAACGAGCACGTCAAGCTCCTCTTCCTGTTCAAGGTCTCGCTGTTCGGCACTTGGCTTACCGATACTCTGTCCAAGACCAGTCCCATGGGCTCGGTGATCCGCGCCTTCGATCTGCAGACCGGCTATCAGCTCTGTCAGGGCGGCTCGTTCAACCTGGCGCGCGGGCTGATGGAGACCTTCATCGCCGCGGGCGGCACGTTCCAGCCGCAGGTGTCGATCGACAGGGTCGTGGTCGAGGGCGGGCGTGCCACCGGCATTGCGCTCACTGATGGCCGAACCGTGCGCGCGTCGCAATTCGTTGCCAGCACCGTCGACGTGCATACGACGCTGGAAGGGCTGCTCGGACGCGATCAGCTGCCGCAGCATTTCTGCACGAAGCTCGACAACTTCAAATACACCGCCTGGACCCTGTTCGGGCTGCACCATGCGCTGCATGAAAGCCCGAATTTCTCCGCGTCGGCGTTCGACCCCAATCTCAACCGGGCGTTGAAATGGAGCCTGGGAGCGGAGACCATGCAGGACCTGTTTGCGGCACATCAAGACGTGCAGGCCGGACGGGTGCCAAAATTGGTTCAATTCGGCTCAGGTCCCCTGAGCCTGCTCGATCCGACGCAGGCGCCGCCGGGTAAACACACGACCTATGCGTGGCATGTGATGCCGCTTCTTGATGACATGAGCGAGCCGGACTTTGACGCCTTCAAGGAAGAGTTTTCCGACCGTATCGAGGAGGTGTATGCGCGTTATTGTCCCAACATGACCAAGGACAACATCATCGGAAGGCACGTCTACACGGCGCGCGAATATGTGCTTGAGCTGCCGAACATGCGCGGTGGCGACATTTTCATGGGCGCCTTCAACGCCGATCAGGTGATGTACAATCATTTCGGCTATCGCACGCCGTTGCCCAATTTCTACTACGCCGGCTCGGGCGCGCATCCGGGCGGCGCGATTTCGGGCGGGCCGAGCTACATCACCGCCGGCATCATCGCGCAAGACCTTGGGATCAAACCCTGGTGGACGCCGTGGGACGCGCGTGCGGCGCTCGAAACGCTCGCAAGCTCCCAGGCGGCCTGAAATGAAATTGCAAACCGACGCCGGGATTGTGCAACCCGATTTCTCCTCGCTTCGCGGCCGCGTTGCGATCGTCACCGGTGCCGGGCAGGGGATCGGCAAGGTATTCGCAAAAGCTTTCGCCGAATGCGGAGCCATCCCGGTCATCGCCGAACTCGATGCCAAGAAGGGAGAGGCGGTGGCGAGGGAGATCGAGGATGGCGGCGGTCAGGCTTTCGCGGTTGCAACCGATGTCGCTTTACCCGACTCGATCGCGTCGATGGTAGAAGCCGTTGATCGCCGCTACGGCCGCATCGATATCCTGGTCAATAATGCGGGGATTTTCTCTACCCTCGAGATGCGTCCCTTCGATCAGATTCCGCTCGACGAATGGGAGCGGGTGCTGCGCGTCAACGTCACCGGTCCCTTCCTGTGCTCGCGCGCAGTGCTGCCGGCAATGCGGCGCGCGCAATGGGGCCGCATTGTTCACATGGCGTCGGGAGCGGTCACCATGGGGCGGCCGAACTATCTCCACTATATTGCGTCGAAAGGCGCGCTGTCAGGCATGACCGGGTCGATGGCGCGCGAATTGGGGGCGTCTGGCATTACGGTGAACGCGATCCTGCCGGGCGCCACCTTTACGGAAATCGAACGCAAGACCGTCAGTCCCGAACAAAAGGTGCGCATCGTCGCGCAACAATGCATCCCGCGCCCCGAAACTCCCGACGATCTCGTCGGCACTGTTCTGTTTCTGTCATCCGATGCGTCCGCCTTCCTGACCGGTCAGTGCCTGACCGTCGATGGCGGCGCTACCCACCGATAAACGAAGGAGCTCGACGATGACCGTTCACCCCCGCATGAAGGCGTTCAATTTTCAGGACTGGATCGAGCGCAACAAGGGCAGCCTGAAGCCGCCGGTCTCGAACAAGCAATTGTTCGACGAGAAGACCGGGATGATCGTGATGATCGTCGGCGGGCCGAACAAGCGCGTCGATTTCCATGACGATCCGGTTGAGGAGTTTTTCTATCAGCTCAAAGGCGACATGCTTCTGAAGATCGCCGAAGGCGGCAAGATCTACGACGTGAAGATCAAGGAGGGCGA
>CAZXJZ010000024.1:0-10182 GCA_964641065.1 uncultured Hyphomicrobiales bacterium
CGTCGAATTGCAGCTGCACGGTTCCGGTCGGGCCGTGGCGCTGCTTGCCGATGATCACCTCGGCCTTGCCGTGCATCATCTGCATTTCGACCATCCACTTGGCGTGCTCTTCGGTGCCCGGCCGTGGCTCCTTGTTCTGCAGGTAATATTCCTCGCGATAGACGAACAGCACGACGTCGGCGTCCTGTTCGATCGAGCCGGATTCACGCAGGTCCGACAGTTGCGGCCGCTTGTCGTCGCGGCTTTCGACCTGTCGCGACAATTGCGACAGCGCGATCACCGGCACGCTCAGCTCCTTGGCGAGGGCCTTCAGGCTGGTCGTGATCTCGGTGATTTCCTGGACGCGATTTTCCTGTCCGCGCTTGCCCGAGCCCTGCAGCAGCTGGATGTAGTCGATCACCAGCAGGTCGAGGCCGCGCTGGCGCTTCAGCCGGCGTGCGCGCGCGACCAGTTGCGCGATCGACAGGCCGCCGGTCTCGTCGACGAAAAACTTCATGTTCTGCAATTCGAGCGAGACGTCGCGGATGACCTCGAAATCCTGCTCGCTGATGCCGCCGCGCCGGATCGTGCTGGACGGAATGCCGGTGCGCTCGGCGATGATACGGGTGGCGAGCTGTTCGGCCGACATTTCCAGCGAGAAGAAGCCGACGATGCCGCCATTGACGGTGGTGATATGGCCGTCCGGCCGCACCTCGCCCTGCCAGGCCTTGGCGACGTTATAGGCGATGTTGGTCGCGAGCGCGGTCTTGCCCATGCCGGGACGGCCGGCGACGATGATCAGGTCGGAATGCTGCAGGCCGCCCATCTTGGCGTCGAGGTCATTCATCCCGGTGGCGATGCCCGACAATTTCCCGTCACGCTGATAGGCCTTCGCGGCCATGTCGACGGCGGTGGTCAGCGCCTGTGAAAAGGCCTGGAAGCCACCCTCGTAGCGGCCGCTTTCGGCGACTTCGTAGAGCCGGCGTTCGGCCTCCTCGATCTGCTTGGCGGGCTCGAAGTCGACGGGCGCGTCATAGGCCTCGTTGACCATGTCCTCGCCGATCACGATCAGCGCGCGCCGCACCGACAGGTCGTAGATCGTGCGTCCGTAATCCTGTGCGTTGATGACCGTGGTCGCTTCGGCGGCGAGGCGTGCGAGATACTGGCTGACGGTGAGCCCACCGATATCGACGTCACCCGGCAGGAACGTCTTCAGCGTAACCGGGCTTGCGACCTTTCCGGCGCGCACCAGTTGCGACGACAGGTCGTAGATTTTCTGATGGACCGGTTCGTAGAAGTGCCGCGCCTCCAGAAAGTCCGAGACGCGATAAAACGCTTCGTTGTTGACGAGGATCGCGCCCAGCAAAGCCTGCTCGGCCTCGAGATTGTGCGGGGCGGCGCGATAGAGCGGTGTCTGATCCGTGGCCAGTCGGCGCGCGGTCGAATCCAAAGGTGCCATCGGTCCAGCAAGGGTTTGTTATCAGTGAGTCTTTTTAGTCGGCCCAAATTTCGGCACGCATCGCAACGAACACACGCTTATCCACTGCTCTACTATACGCGGCACCTCCGAGATTGCAGCGAACCCCGACGGCATTGCTGTAGCACCGTGCTTGCGGCGCGTCTGCCGCAATTGCGGATGTCCCCATAACTCACCTGCGGCGGCGCGTCGGAGTCAAAATCTCTTGACGGGGCGGCCAGGACTGCGCAGCGGCATACCGTCATTCGCCGGCCATGCGCAGGGGCGGCAGACTCTTTCGCTCGCGCCCACGCAGGCGTTCTTCCTCGCTCTCGATATAGTTGCGGGTGATCGGAACTGCATCGATGCGTTTTCCGAGCTGGATCTGGAACACCGTCAACCCCTGATGGCGGAACGCCATCTCGGAGGCGGCCAGGTAGAATTCCCACATCCTCACGAAGCGGTCGTCGTAGAGCCGCCTGGCCTCCTCGGCGCGGGCCATGAACCGTTCCCGCCAGTGCCTCAGGGTCTCGGCGTAATGCAGTCGCAGGATTTCGATATCGCTCACGATCAGCCCGGCTCGCTCGATCGCGGGCAGGACCTCCGACAAGGCCGGGATATAGCCGCCGGGAAAGATATATTTGTCGATCCAGGGATTGGTGACGTTCGGGCCCTCCGACCGCCCGATCGAGTGCAGCACCATGATTCCGTCATCCGAGAGCAGCTTCGCGCACCGATTGAAGAAGGTACGATAATGTCCGATGCCGACATGCTCGAACATGCCGACCGAGACGATCCGGTCGAAGCGCTCGGACAGGTCGCGATAATCCTGTAAACGGAACTCAACCAGATCCGCCAGCCGCGCTTCGGCGGCGCGGCCTTGTGCAAGCTTGAGCTGCTCCTGCGACAAGGTCACGCCGGTGACCCTGGCGCCGCAATGTTCGGCGAGGTAGAGGCCAAGCCCACCCCAGCCGGAGCCGATATCGAGGACCCGGTGGCCGTCCTCGATCAGGAGTTTCGCGGCGAGGTGCCGCTTCTTGGCGAGCTGCGCATCGTCGAGCGGCTGGTTGGGGGTCTCGAAATAGGCGCAGCTGTATTGCCGGTCGGCGTCGAGGAACAGCGAATAGAGCCGGCCGTCGAGGTCGTAGTGATGCGCGACATTCTGCCTCGCGCGCCGGCGATGGTTGAACTGCTTCAGCCGCCGGCGGCTATAACGCAGGGCGGCCTGGGGCCGGACGAAATAGGGGGTGGCTGAGTGTGGCGTTTGCGACATCAGCAGCGAGAGCAGGTCGGCGATAGTGCCGTCCTCCAGCACGAAACCGCCATCCATATAGGCTTCGCCGAGCCGCAATTCCGGATCGAGAAAGATCTTGGTCAGCGTGCGGGGGCTCTCGAACCGCAGCGCGATCCGCTTTCCCGTGCCATCGCCGAACTGTAACGATTTTCCGCCGCGGACAGACAGGCGCAGGTTGCCGGTGCGCAGGAACCGTGTCAGAGCAATTTGAAGCAACCGTTCCATCGGCCGCCCCCATCCATGTTGACGAAGCCGTCCTTTCGACCGGCTATATCCCCGGGAACCTTTCGATTAGACCAAAGTCTGGCCGCTCTCGCAATGCGGTGATAACTGTTCGCCGCGCAGGGCATCCGCTTCGAAAATGGGCCACATTCCCCTATTAAGCGCCCGGTATTCCCTGTTCGGGTTCAGTCTGTGCGTGGGTGGCATGGCTGGTGTACGGCCGGCGGCGGCGGGAGCATGATGTTGCGACAGAGGGGCTGGCTGATTGGATTTGCTGCGCTGCTGGTGGTGGCCATGGCGCCTGGCGCCGTCGCCCAGCAGCGCGGAGCGCCAGTGCGCCCTGCGGCTCAGGGACCGGCCCTGCCGCCGACTGGACACCAGAGCGAGCCCGTCGATCTAAACGAAGGCAAGTCGCCGGCCGAATTATTCAATGCCGGCTGCGCGGTCTGCCATCAAAGCGCTGTCGGACTGGCGAAGGGCATGCGGGAACGCGAACTCGCCAACTTCCTGCGGCAGCATTACACGTCCAGCATGCAGCACGCCGGCGCGCTCGCGAATTTTCTCGCCGCGCGGGGTGGTCCGGCTGCGGCGCCATCGCGGCCGGCCGCAGTGGAGCGGCCGCAGGCTCCTGTGGGCCGGCGTCCGCCTGATGAGGACCGCAAGCCGCAGGAAGCCGCGCGGCCTCCCGAGCGTGAACCTGCCAGCAAGCGCAAACCGCCGGCGGCCGCCGCCGCCCGTACACCGCCACCGCCGCCGCCAACGGCCCCTGCGGCGGCTGCCGCTTCGGCGGAGCCGGCTGTCGAGGCCGCCGCCGATGCCGCCGCGGACGCCAGCGCCCCGGCCAGCCCTGCGCCGGTCGAGGAAAAGCCGGCCGCGCCCCAGATCCCGCTCTGAGTATCCTTCATGCCCGGCGCGATGCCGGGCATGATTCGTTCGAGCCGGCGACTCAGGCCTTCTGGCCGGCTTCCGTCTCCGCGCCCTCGTCGGCGCTTTCCTCTTCGGCGTCGAGCGCCTCCGGATCGAAGAAGGACTGAGCCGCGACCAATGCCTGCTCGCGCTCGACTTCGGCATCCTCGCGCCGCACCGTCACGTCCTCGCCGCGCTTGATCCGCTCGGCTTCCTCGGGATTGCGCGCAACGATGATCGCGACCTTAACCTCGACCTCCGGATGCAGCGAAATCTCGACCTTGTGCTGGCCGATCATCTTGATCGGTGCATTGAGCGCAACCTGACTGCGCGCAACCGAGAAGCCGCCCTCGGTGACGAGCTCGGCAACGTCGCGGGCCGAGACCGAGCCGTAAAGCTGACCGCCTTCGGAAGCCTGGCGGATCGCGGTGAAGGTCTGGCCGTCGAGCTTGTCGGCGATCTTCTGGGCCTCGCCGCGGTTAGCCAGATTCTGGGTCTCCAGCTCCTTGCGCATGCCTTCGAAGCGTTCCTTGTTGGCCTTGGTGGCGCGCAGGGCCTTGCCTTTGGGCAACAGGAAATTGCGGGCGAAGCCGTCCTTCACGCGCACCGTCTCGCCCATCTGGCCAAGCTTTGCGACGCGTTCGAGCAGGATCACTTCCATGTCAGTCACTCCTTCAAGGGTTTTTCGGTTGTTACTCAGATGACGGCCGGGGGCGTGCCGCCGGGGGCGGACTTCCGGAAATCGAAGATGGAATCGGCGACGCCGAAGACCGCGAGCAGCACGCTGGCGGGCCAGAAAACCATCAGGATCAGGTAGATTGCGGACAGGATGAAAACGCGGTCACCAAGCGATCGCGTGACATCGTGCAGGATCGCGAGGCCCAGCAGGGCGTAGGCGATGATCAGCGCGCCGGAGACGATGCCGCCGATCATGCCGATCGCACCCGGCATGAACCAGACAAGCAGTGCGATTGCAAAAGCGGTGGGGGTGTGTTTCGGGAAGCGCAAAGCGGGCAGGTCGGGCCATGGCCGTTTCAGGCGGCCGGACACCATCGCGACGCGGCCCGCGATGTAGAGGTTGAGCGCATAGGCCATGGTGATCATGGCCGCGGAGAGCGGCGGCACGAAGCTCATGATCAGTTCGCCGGCACGTTTGACGTCGATCTTGGTGAAATCGGGCGCGGCGCTTCCGTATTCCTTCGCCATGCGATCGAGCGTGAGCTTGAGCGCGGCCTCGAATTGCTGCTCGTCGATGCGGACATTCCACATCACGATCGCAACGATCACCGAGGCGACAATGGTGCACCAGACGACGAGCCGGCCGGCCGGGTACCATTCCACGCTGCCGTCTTCGTTGCCGCGCCCCAGCAAGGCGAGGTAGCCGAGCCACCAGGCCGGAAGACCCGCGCCGACCAGATAGATCGGGATCCAGAGCGGTTCGCCGAAGGCCAAGGCCAGCGCTGCTGCGGCCATGGCCACGGCGACCAGCGCGGTCCAGTGCGACCAGCCAAGCGCCGCAATCATCACCGGGAGCGGCGCGAGCAGCACCAGCAGGAGCGACAGCGGCGAGCGCGAAGCCATGGTCGCCATCAGCAATGCTGACGCCGCACCCGCTCCAAGACCCACCAAGGCTGTCGGTACCATCACGAGCTGTCCCGCTTGTTCAGCGGTTAGAGGCAAGCCACTCGTCGTGAGTTCGGCTTGCCCCAACCATCGGCGCCCGGATCGCTGCGGCCGCCTCGTTCATCGTTTGGCGTCGTTCCTTTTTGAGCGGGAACGATTGCCTGTCTTCAAAAACTTACTTGATCACGTAAGGCAGCAGGCCAAGGAAGCGCGCGCGCTTGATCGCCTGGGCGAGTTCGCGCTGCTTCTTGGCCGACACCGCAGTGATGCGGCTCGGCACGATCTTGCCGCGCTCGGAGACGTAACGCTGCAACAGCTTCACGTCCTTGTAGTCGATCTTCGGCGCGTTGGCGCCGGTGAACGGGCAGGTCTTGCGACGACGGAAGAAGGGGCGGCGTCCACCGCCGGAATTTTGCATCGACATGATTATTGCTCCGTCGCGGCAGGAGTTTCGCTGGCGTCGCGCGGGGCGCGATCGTCGCGGTCACGGCGCGGGCCACGGTCGCGATCGCCGAAGCGTCCACCGCCTCCGCCACCACCGCCGAAGCCGCCACCAAAGCCACCGCCGAAGCCGCGGCCATCGCGTTCACGATCGTCGCGCTCGACCTTGCGCATCATCGCCGACGGGCCTTCCTCATGTTCGTCGACGCGGATGGTGATGTAGCGCAGCACTTCTTCCGACAGGCGTTCCTGCCGCTCGATCTCTGCGATCGCCGCCGGCGGCGCTTCGAGATTCATCAGCGTGAAATGCGCCTTGCGGTTCTTGTTCATGCGATAGGACAGGGACTTCACGCCCCAATACTCGGTCTTCGCAACCTTGCCGCCGGCGCCCTCGACGATCGCCTTGAACTGGTTGGTGAGGTCGTCGACCTGCTGGCTGCTCGCGTCCTGACGCGCGAGAAATACGTGCTCGTATAACGGCATCATGCCTTCCTTCTGTTGGCGCTGTCCGGCGCAAAGCCCAAACGAGACTTCGAAAAGGTGCGGACCTTGAGGGGACGACCTTCGGAAAGCTCGATGCTCTGGTTGGCGGGGACACGGGACGACGGACCGACTGGTCCTGCCGCAGGCTCCCAGGGGGGCGCGCGGCCGTCCGTTCAGCCCCCGGCCGGGACGAGCGGAAGCGGGGGTTATAGGGGTTTTGGGCCGGATGGCAAGGCGGCTGTGCCCGCCCACGCTTGACTTGCCTGTCCTTGCATTGTCTTTCGGCCCGGATTTCGGGCGGGCGGGCCCGCGGAGGGAGCTTTTCGTGGCAGCGGCATTCGTATTTCCGGGGCAGGGCAGCCAGGCTGTCGGTATGGGAAAGGCGCTGGCGGACGGGTTTCCGGCGGCACGCGCCGTGTTCGACGAGGTCGATGCCGCGCTGAACGAAAAGCTGTCGGCGGTGATCTGGGAAGGGCCGGCCGAGCGGCTGACGCTGACCGAGAATGCGCAGCCGGCCTTGATGGCGGTGTCGCTCGCGGCCATGCGGGTGCTGGAGACCGAGGCCGGGCTCGATCTCGGCCGTGACGCCACATTCGTCGCCGGTCACTCATTGGGAGAATATTCCGCGCTTGCCGCCGCCGGCGCCTTCACCATCGGCGATGCGGCCCGACTGCTGCGGATCCGCGGCAATGCCATGCAGAAGGCGGTTCCGGTCGGCGAGGGGGCGATGGCGGCCCTGCTGGGACTGTCTTTCGAGGAGGCGACGGCTGCGGCCGCCGAAGCGGCGCAAGGCCAGGTCTGCCAGGCCGCCAACGACAATGGCGGCGGGCAGGTCGTGGTGTCGGGCAACAAGGCAGCGGTCGAGCGCGCGATCGAGATCGCCAAGGCCAAGGGCGCCAAGCGCGCGATGCTTCTGCCGGTCTCCGCTCCGTTCCATTGCGCGCTGATGCAGCCGGCCGCGGACGCCATGGCCGAGGCGCTGGCCAGCATCGAGGTGAAGAAGCCGGTGGTGCCGGTGGTGGCCAATGTGCTTGCCGCACCGATCGACGATCCGGCAGAGATCAAGCGCCGGCTGGTCGAGCAGGTGACCGGCACGGTGCGCTGGCGCCAATGCGTGGAGGCGATGGCCGCATCCGGAGTCACGCAGTTCTACGAAGTCGGCGCCGGCAAGGTGCTGACCGGACTGTTGAAGCGGATCGCTGCCGGAGCCACCGGTTCCGCCATCGGAACGCCGGACGACGTGGAAGCGTTCAAGGCCGCGCGTCGGGGCTGAACGATCAGTGAGCGCCGATTTTCGAATCGGGCATGCGACAACGAAAGACAAGAGGTTCACAATGTTCGACCTGACCGGGAAGACCGCTCTGGTGACTGGCGCGACCGGCGGAATCGGCGGCGCGGTTGCGCGCGCGCTGCACAAACAGGGCGCGACGGTAGCCATCTCAGGCACCCGCAGGGAGGTCCTCGATCAGATCGCGGGCGAGATGAAAGAGCGCGTGCAGGTGCTGCCGTGCGATCTTTCCGACAAGGACCAGGTCGAGGCGCTGGTGCCGCAGGCCGAAGAGGCGATGGGCAAGCTCGATATCCTGGTCGCCAATGCCGGTATCACCCGCGACAATCTTTTCGTGCAGTTGCGCGACGAAGACTGGGACACCGTCATCAACGTCAACCTGACCGCGACCTTCCGGCTGTCGCGCGCGGCGATCAAGACCATGATGCGCCGCCGGTTCGGGCGGATCGTCGGCATCACCTCGGTTGTGGGCGTCACCGGCAATCCGGGCCAGGGTAATTACACCGCCGCCAAGGCCGGCATGATCGGCATGATAAAATCGATCGGCAAGGAATATGCGAGGCGCGGCGTCACCGCCAATTGCGTCGCGCCGGGCTTTATCGCCACGCCGATGACCGACAAGCTGAACGAGAAGCAGCGCGAGTCGATCCTGCAAATGGTGCCGTCCGGCCGGCTCGGAACGCCGGACGATATCGCCGCGGCAGTGGTCTATCTCGCGTCGGACGAGGCGTCCTATGTCACCGGCCAGACCCTGCACGTGAATGGCGGAATGGCGATGATCTAAGTGGCGCTACGCACAGGGTTTTCGCCGCGGCCGGGGCCTGCTGGCCTTGGCATTTGAAGTATGGTAGCCCGTTTGGGCCGGGGTTGGGGGCAGCTTCCGGGTGTGGGCTTGACGCAAAGTCTGCGACCCAATACACGCCGCCGTCATCTTGGTTTAGGGAATGGCCATGGGGGGCCTCGCGCTTGAGGTGATCAAGCCGCTTGATCCGGTCAAGGGGTCGTGCCACGACACCTTCGATCGCGCCGCCGATTGAGCCCATCATTGGAAGCAAAGGTTCGAACAGATGAGTGACATCTCCGAGCGAGTGAAGAAGATCGTGGTGGAGCACCTCGGCGTCGAGCCAGACAAGGTCACCGAGCAGGCCAGCTTCATCGACGATCTCGGGGCCGACTCCCTCGACACGGTCGAACTCGTGATGGCGTTCGAAGAGGAATTCGGCTGCGAAATTCCCGACGACGCGGCCGAGACGATCCTCACCGTCGGCGACGCGGTGAAGTTCCTCGAAAAGAACGCCAAGAGCTGATCGCGGTCCGTCCGAATGTCCTGCGGCGCCGTCCGATGAGGATCGTGCGCCGAAGCGGCCGAAGTCTCACCAAGCCGGGACGGGGCAGAGCGGACGCGGCAGGAGCCGGATCATGAGGCGTGTCGTTGTCACAGGCATGGGAATGGTGACGCCGCTTGGTTGCGGCGTCGACGTCTCGTGGCAGCGTATCCTCGAAGGTCGCAGCGGCGCTCGCCAGATCGACACATTCGAAACGTCGGACCTTCCGTGCAGGATTGCCTGCATGGTCCCGCGTGGCGACGGCTCCGACGGCACCTTCAATCCCGATCAGTGGATGGAGCCGAAGGAGCAGCGCAAGGTCGATCCCTTCATCATGTATGCGCTGAGTGCCGCACGTCAGGCGCTCGACGATGCAGGCTGGAAGCCATCGACACCGGACGAGCAATTCGCGACCGGGGTGATGATCGGCTCCGGCATCGGCGGTGTCGGCGGCATCGCCGAGGGCGCGATCCTGGTCAAGGAGCGCGGGCCGCGCAAGCTGTCGCCCTTCTTCATTCCCGGGCGCATCATCAATCTCGCCTCCGGCTATGTGTCGATCGAGTTCGGCCTGAAAGGCCCGAATTCGGCGGTGGTGACCGCATGCTCCACCGGCTCGCATGCGATCGGCGATGCGGGGCGCATGATCGCGCTGGGCGATGCCGATGTGATGGTCGCCGGCGGCGCGGAATCGCCGGTGGACCGGCTGTCGCTCGCGGGCTTTGCCGCCTGCCGCGCGCTGTCGACATCCTTCAACGACACGCCGACACGCGCCTCGCGTCCCTATGACCGTGATCGCGACGGCTTCGTGATGGGCGAGGGCGCCGGCGCGCTCGTGCTCGAGGAATACGAACATGCCAAACGGCGCGGCGCCAGGATCTATGCCGAGCTGATCGGCTATGGAATGTCCGGCGACGCCTTTCACATCACCGCGCCGTCTCCCGATGGCGAAGGCGCATTCCGCTGCATGAGCGCGGCGATCAAGCGCGCGGGCATTTCGCCGGGCGACATCGATTACATCAACGCGCATGGCACCTCGACCATGGCGGATGGGATCGAGCTTGCCGCGGTCGAGCGGGTCGTCGGCAATGCCGGCGCCAAGATCTCGATGTCGTCCACCAAGTCGTCGATCGGCCATCTGCTCGGAGCCGCCGGCGCGGTGGAGGCG
>CAZXJZ010000024.1:10192-34963 GCA_964641065.1 uncultured Hyphomicrobiales bacterium
CTTCTCGATCCTTGCGATCCGCGATCAGATCGCACCGCCGACGATCAACCTGGACAATCCGGCGGTGGAAACGCCGATTGACCTGGTTCCGCATCAGCCACGCAAGCGCGAGATCAAGGTTGCGCTGTCCAACTCGTTCGGCTTTGGCGGCACCAATGCATCGCTGGTGATGCGCGCGGTCGATTGAACCGCCTGGTTGCGGGCCGTCCCGGCATTGTTGGCCGAAAAGCGGGCAGAGGCTAACGTGCCCGCATGCCCCGCAGCGGACATGCGGCACCTCGCCGCCTTCATGACGCGATGGAGTTTTTTCACTATGGCGGGCCGCTTTGCCGTGCCACAGCAACGCCATACCGCGGGTATAACGAATCGCCGATAAGCTAGGGAAATGCGTGCCCCGTGTCTGGACACCCGCCACCGCCGCCGCATAGTGATAAATTGCTGACTGGCTTTCGCGGAACAGGATCGGTCCTCGGTGCCAGCGTCTGCAATGTTCCAGACGGCCGTCGCCAGTCCCGATAGACTTCGTCGGACGCACTTCACCACAATTCCGGACGTCGACTGCGATGGATGAGAACAGGCCAACCCCGCGTTCAGCCCGCGCCGCCCTCGAGCCGGAGCGGCTTGCAACTCCGAAATCGCGCTCGCGGCGCGCGCGTCATCCGATCGTCATTGTTGGCAATGCGATCTTCACCTTCGTGCTGCTGCTCGCGGTCGTGCTCGGAGCAGCGGCCTATTGGGGCAACCTGCGGTTCCAGGAGCCGGGACCGCTGACCGAAGAAAAGCTGGTCAACATCCCGCGCGGGGCGGGCATTCGTGACATCGGAGAGATTCTGGCCCGCGAAGGCGTGATCCGCGATCCCTGGATCTTCATCGCCGGCGCCGCGGCGATGAAGGCGCGCGGCGCCGATCTCAAATTCGGCGAATATCAGTTCGCGAAGGGAGCGAGCCCGCGCGACGTCGCCGAGACCCTTATCGAAGGCAAGGTCGTGCAACACCAATTCACCGTCGCCGAGGGGCTGACCTCCGAGCAGATCGTTGCGCGCCTTCTCGAGAACGACAAGCTCATCGGCAATGTCCGCGAAGTACCGCGTGAAGGTTCGTTGCTGCCGGACGGGTATCGCTTCACGCGCGGGACCGCGCGCGACGACATCATCAAACGGATGCAGGCGGCCCAGGCGCGCGTGCTCAAGGAGGCCTGGGACCGCCGCGCGTCCGATCTGCCGGTCAACAGCCCCGAACAACTGCTGGTGCTTGCCTCGATCATCGAGAAGGAAACCGGAAAATCGGACGAACGCACCCGCGTCGCGGCGGTCTTCGTCAACCGGCTGAAGAGCAAGATGAAGCTGCAATCCGATCCGACCATCATCTACGGTCTGGTCGGCGGCAAGGGATCGCTCGGCCGCGGCATTCTCAAGAGCGAGATTACCCAGCCGACGCCCTACAACACCTATGTGATCGAGGGGCTCCCGCCCGGACCGATCGCCAATCCGGGACGCGCCTCGATTGAGGCTGCCGCCAACCCGGCGCGGACGCGGGAATTGTTCTTCGTTGCCGACGGCACCGGCGGGCACGCGTTTTCGGAGACCTACGACCAGCACCAGAAGCACGTCGCAAAATTGCGCGGCATCGAGCGCGACGCGCGTGAAGCGGCCGACACCGCTGCAAATCCTGCCGCGCAAAGCCCGGCCGCGGCGCCGGCCACGCGTCCACCGGCTGCCGGTAACGCGAAACGCCCGGCCGCCGCCCAGCAGCCGGCGCAACGAAATCCCCAACAAGGGGCTGCGCAGCGGGGACAGGCGGCACCTGTCCCCAACGCACCGCGGACGCAATAGCGCGGCTGCGTCCCGCCTTGTAAGGTCTGGCGACCGATTCCACCGCGCCCAAGAGTTCCGATGACGCTGTCTAGCATGACCGGATTCGCCCGCAGCCATGGCGCGAGCGGCAGCTATGCCTGGTCGTGGGAAATCAAGTCGGTCAATGCCAAGGGGCTGGAATTGCGGCTGCGTCTGCCGCCGGGTTTCGACGCCGTGGAGATTCCAGTCCGCACGCGGGGAGCGGAAACGCTGTCGCGCGGTAACGTCTACGCCACGCTCACCGTCAACCGGGAAGGCATAGCCCCGGTGGTGCGCATCAACGAACCGGTGCTGAATGCGATCATCAATGCAGTCGGCAATCTGTCCGGCAAGGTCGATGCGGAAAAACCGCGGCTCGACGGCCTGCTCGGGCTGCGCGGCGTGATCGACGTCGCCGACGCCGAAGAGTCCGAGGAAGAGAAAGCGGCGGCTGAAGACGCGATCGTCAAGGGCTTCGTGCAGGCGCTCAAGGGCCTTACCGAAATGCGCAGGCATGAGGGCGACGCGATCGGGCGCATTCTGTCTGCGCGGCTCGACGAGATGGCGGCGCTCTCCGCACGCGCCGAGGCGGCACCTGGCCGCCAGCCCGAGGCGGTGAAGAAGAAGCTCGCCGATCAGATTGCCGTGCTGCTCGACGCATCGAGCCGCTTCGATCCGGATCGTCTGCACCAGGAGGCAGTCCTACTCGCCGGCAAGGCCGATATTCGCGAAGAACTCGACCGGCTTGCGGCCCATATCGCGCAGGCGCGAAAACTGATGGCCGGCGGCGGCGCGATCGGACGAAGGCTTGATTTCCTGTCGCAGGAGCTCAACCGCGAGACCAATACGTTGTGTGCGAAATCGAACGACGTGGAACTGACCAATATCGGGCTCGAACTGAAGAGCGTGGTCGAACAGTTCCGCGAACAGGTGCAGAATCTCGAATGAGCGAGAACATCGAGATTGCCCGCCGCGGCATCATGCTGATCGTGTCCTCGCCCTCCGGTGCGGGCAAGACAACGCTGACGCGCAACCTGCTCGACCAGGAAGAGAATGTCAGCCTCTCGATCTCGGTCACGACTCGGCCGCGGCGCTCGAGCGAAATCGACGGCGTTCATTACAAATTCCTGACGCGCCGCCAGTTCGAATTAATGCGGGACGGCGGCGAGTTGCTGGAATGGGCGGAGGTCCATGACAATTTCTACGGCACGCCGCGCGAGCCGGTGGAGACCGCTCTGGCCGAGGGACGCGACGTCCTGTTCGACATCGACTGGCAGGGAACGCAGCAGCTTTATGCCTCGATGCGCTCCGATGTGGTGAGCGTGTTCGTGCTGCCGCCGACCGCCGAAGAACTGAAGCTCAGGCTGGAGCGGCGGGCGGAGGACAATCCCGATATCATTTCGCGGCGGCTGAAGAATGCGGCCGAGGAAATCCCGCATTGGGAGGAATACGATTACGTGCTGGTCAATCGCGATCTCGACAAGAGTTTCATGCGATTGCGCGGCATCCTCACCGCCGAACGGCTGAAGCGCGTGCACCGGGACGATATCCAGGGCTTCGTCGATACGCTGCTGTCTGACCTGAAAGCCCTGACGCCGTAGGACTACGCCCGCGCGGAATAGGCCCGCGCCAGCCGCACGAAGCCCGCAACCGGGATATCCTCGGCGCGATCGGTCGGCGCAATGCCAGCCGCTTCCAGCACCGGCAGGGGATCGGCGACCAGTGATTTCAGACTTTGGCGCAGCATCTTGCGCCGCTGCCCGAACGCTGCCTCGGCAACCCGCCGCAATGCGATCCGGTCACAGGGATCGGGCTCGCTGCGCGGGATCAGCTCGACCACTGACGATGTGACCTTCGGCGGCGGCACGAAGGCGGAGGGGGCAATGTCGAACAGGATTCTCGGCTGCGTTCGCCATTGCGCGAGCACCGACAGGCGCCCGTAGGCCTTGGTGTTCGGTGCGGCGACGATCCGCTCGGCGACCTCGCGCTGGAACATCAGAACCAGGCGATCGTAGAAGGGCGGCCAATCCTCGAGTTCGAGCCAGCCCGTCAGAAGCACGGTGGCGATATTGTAGGGAAGGTTGGCGACGATGCGGACCGGACCTTCACCGATATGGGGGCGTGGGTCGAAGGCGAGCGCGTCGGCTTCGACTGCGACCAGCCGGCCTGGGTAATGCGCGGCGATTTCCTGCAATGCGCCGATGGCGCGGGCGTCACGTTCGATCGCGATCACACGGCCGGCGTCGTGGTCCAGAAGGGCGCGTGTCAGCCCGCCCGGCCCGGGCCCGATTTCGATGACCGTCACGCCCGCGAGCGGCCCCGCCGCGCGCGCGATCCGGCCCGTCAGATTCAGGTCGAGCAGGAAATTCTGGCCGAGCGATTTCTTGGCGGTCAGGTCGTATTTGCGAATGACGTCGCGGAGCGGCGGCAATCCGTCGATCGCGACCATCATGCGGCCGAGAGCGAAGCGGGCTGATGCGCCGCAAGCCGGGCCGCGAGTGTGAGCGCCCCCATCAGGCTTTCAGGATTGGCGCGTCCTGTTCCGGCAATGTCGAATGCGGTGCCGTGGTCGGGCGAGGTGCGCACGAAAGGAAGTCCGAGCGTCACGTTCACGGCCTCGTCGAAGGCGAGTGTCTTGATCGCGACCAGCGCCTGGTCGTGATACATGCACAACGCCGCGTCATAGCCGCGGCGCGCCGCCGCGTGGAACAGCGTATCCGCCGGCAGCGGGCCGCGTGCATCGATTCCCAGTCCGACGAGCCGTTCGATCGCCGGGCGGATGGTCCGGGTTTCCTCGTCACCGATCAGTCCGTCTTCGCCGGCATGCGGATTGAGGCCCGCGATCGCGAGGCGCGGCGCCTTTATGGCGAAGCGATGGATCAGATCGTGCGCCACGATCCGGCCGGTCTCCACGATCAGGTCCGTCGTCAGCAGGTCGGGAACCGCGCGCAATGGCACATGGATCGTTACCGGAACCACGGCCAGTTCGCGGCACCAGAGCATCATCACCGGGGTCGCGACGACGCCCATCATCTCGTTGGCGAGCCGGGCCAGATATTCGGTGTGGCCGGGATCCGGGAAGCCCGCCCGGTAGAGCACCGCTTTTGCAATCGGATTGGTCACAATCGCCGAGGCGCGTCCGTCGATCACGTCCCGCACAGCCCGCCGTATCGAGGCGAGCGAAACCGCTGCGCTGGTATCGTCGGGACGGCCGGGGAGCGCAGTGGCGCGCTGCTCAAGCGGGACCACGGGCAGGGCGGTCTCGAAACGGGCATGGGCCAGCTCCGGAGTGACGGTTTCCAGCGGAACCGTGATCCCGATCTGTTGGGCCCTCGCTGCGACATGATCGGGGTCGGCGATCAGGTAGAAGGCGGGGAGGTTATGCTCGCGCCGCATCGTCCAGGCGGCGAGCGCAATGTCGCAGCCGATGCCGGCCGGCTCGCCGATGGTCAGCGCAAGTGCGCGCATCTCAATCTTGCTTGTATTCGATCATGGCCTGCGACCGTAATTCTTTCAGATAGGCATCGGCCCGGCTCTGGAATCGCTGCTGAAAGATTTCGTCGCGTACCTTCCGTTTGGTCGGGGAGTCCGAATTGGTCTCCTTCTTCTGACACAAAGCGAAAACCTCGACGCCGCCTTCGGTAACCTCGGGCGGTGTCACCTTGCCGACCTCGACTTTGGCGAGGACCTCGCGCAGGGCCGGGCTCAGATCCGCGGAGTTGCGCCGCACCGGTGCCCTCACGACGACCTCGCGCAAGGCGCGTGCGAAAGGCAGTCCGGTATTGCAGGTCTGGAAACGCTGCCGCAGCGCTTCGGCCTCTCGCCTGCGTGCTTCGACTACACCGGCGGGCGAGCCACGCGGGACCACAAAGGTGATGGGGTGCAAGGTGTATTCGACTCCGGCTTCCTTCTGGTCGCTCTTCATTTCCGCTTCGAAGATATCTTTCTCCGACGGGTTGAGCGACTTTCCGAACCTGCCACGCACCATCTGGCTCCATGTCATGTCGGCCTTCAGCCGCGCCTTCAGCGTGTTCGGATTGACACCGCGGCCTTCCAGCATCTTGCTGAATTGTTCGGTGGTGGTTCCGGCATTGCGCGCGATACCGGCGTAAGCGGTGTCCACCTCAGCCTGACTCATTTCAAAATTGAAGCGCTTGGCCGCCGAGACCTTGATCCGGTCGTCGATCAGTTCGTCGATGACCTCCTTGCGGGATTTAGGCTTGCCGCCGAGGCCGATCAGCTTGCTGCGTTGTTCGATATCGTAAGCTGTAATCGGCTGACCCGTGACATAGAGGACGATCTGCGCCTGTGCAGGTGCCGGGATCGCGATCGTGAGGGCCGTCGCCACCAGCGCGCCCAGGATCGCATACACGGCCACTGGTCTTGCTTGTCGGTTTTGCATCATCGAATCGTCCAGGTTAATCGCGGCGCGCTCCGTCGCGCCCCAGCTGGTGTCCCGAATCCGAAGACCGCTCCAATCAGCGGTCCATTGTGAGCGGACGCCGGAGCCGGACCCTTACAGCCCGCCGACGCCCGGAACTCCGGTCGAGCCCGCGGTGGTTCCGAGGGTTCGCAGGCTCAGTTGCAGCATCAGCTTATGGTCCTTCGTCGGATTGCCGCTGTATGTGTAACTCGTGATGTAATTCAGGGCCAAGATAAGGCAATCGTCGATATAACCCAGTCCGAGGCGGGTCTGGTCGAAACTGGAAGCGTCAATGTCGTAGCGGGCGGCCGCCAGCACGGCCCAATTCTGGTTGAGCTTGTAGGACACGCCGCCGAGGATTCCCTCGCGCCGCGTCAGGAAGCCGAGTTCCGGCTGCTTGTCGTAATTTCCGTACAGCGCCTGGAGCGACAGCCGGTCGAAGTTGGCGCGCCCTTCCAGCTCGAAGCGACGCATTTCGAAATTCTGCTCGTCGAAGCGGTACCGCGTCGTGAAAGTGAAGATGCGGTCGGGCTGATAGGCGATGCGTGCCACATAATCCGAGCGGCGGCTGTCGAGGCCGCTGTTCAGGCCGGTATTGGTCGCGTCCCCGACCGCGAAGGAATTGGTGCCGAACAGTTGGTAGGACTGGCCGAACAGGATGTTGACGTAGCCGCCCTGATTGAACTGTGTGGTGGTCTGCACACCGTAATTGACGCGACCGCCGCCTTCGACGCGATCCCAGCCCGAAAACTTGTCGACTCGGAACAGGTTGCCGTCGTCGAATACGAAGCTCTGTGCGTCCTCGTTGGGAAGCTTTCCGATTTTGCTTTCGTCCGGCCGCGCGATCACCTGCGCAATCGGCTCGATGATCGTCGTGCCCCAGGATTGCACGTTGATGAGCGGATAGCGGTATTCCAAACCGGCAACCGGCATGCCGCGGAATTGACCGGTGTCGTTGGTCTGGATGAAGTTGGAGACGCCCGGCTCATTCGAGAGATTGACCGAAGCCAGGTCGGCGCGCAGCGAGAAGAACGGCGTGAAGACCTGCCCGAACGGGTCGGTGATCGACCGCTTCCAGTTAGCTTCAGCCGAGAAGCGCGAGTAGCTGCCGGGCGCTCCACGCAACACGCAGTTATTGGTGTTCTTGATGGCGGGGTCCGCCGTGTTGAAGCCGCAATAGCCCAGCTCCGAAGCTTTCGTATTGATCGGATCGAAATCGGCGGTCTCGCGCGACACGCTGGTGAAGTTGAACCGGAAGCCGAGTTCGCCTCCGAGCACCGGTTGAGCGACCGTGTACTTGTAATCGATCACCGGATGGATGATCGGCAATTGCTTCTGATTGTCGAATTCTGAGAAGCCGTAATAGTAGATGGTGCGTGCGTCGAAATAGGAACGATTGCCGCGGCCGACCAAGTAGAGTTGCGACACGCCTTCCATCTGGTTGTTCTGGAACGGACTGCGCGCATCCTTGGTAAACGTCTGGACCTGATAGTCCTGATAGAAAGTCTTGTCCGAGATCAGCAGCGCATCCCAGCCCCAGACCCAGCGCCGGTTGAGGCCGAACTGGCCATTCGATTCGATCGCGCCGCGCCAGTCGCGATACCCGGGCGTCGGCTCGCCATTGGTGTGGATGAACTCGTCCTTGTCGAATTGGCGGATGCCGGCAGCGCGGATGGCGTAGGCGCCGTTCATCAGCCGATGTCGGAATTCGGCCTGCATGAACGGACCCTGCTTGGTCGACACGCTCGGGATGAGCGTCAGGTCGTAGTTCGGCGCCAGCGCCCAGAAATAGGGAGCCTCCATCACGAAGCCGAGCTTGGTCGTGGTGGAGAATACCGGCATCAGCCAGCCGCTCTTGCGCTTCACCGTCGGGTCGGGGGTCGAGAAATAGGGGAAATAGGCGATCGGGGTTCCGAGCAACTCGAATGAGCCTTGCTCGAAATGGATCATCTTCTCCTGTTCGTCATGGATGATGCGCGCGCCCTTGACCTGCCAGAGCGGCGGCTTGCGCGGGTCGGTCTTGCAGGCTTCGCAGGCGGTGTAGACGCCGCTCTGCAGAACCGAATAGCGCCCCTCGCTGCGGTCGACGCGGGCGGCGGCAAAACGCGTCTGATCGGGTGTCTCCACCCGCAGCGAATCGACGAAGCCATCGCGGTAGTCGTCGTTCAGTTCGAGAATTTCGCCATAGGTGATATTACCGCCCGGTTCGGTGAGGCGCACATTGCCTTCGGCCCGCAGCCGCTTGGTTCTCTGATTATAGATGACCTTGTCGGCTTCGACGGTCGAGCCACCGTAGTAGATCTGCACGTTGCCGATCGCGTTCACACGCTCATTGACGTGGTCGTACTGGACCTCGGTGGCCTGCACCATCATCTGCTTGTCGCCCGCCGCTTTCGGAGCGGTGATCGGGGACGGCTTTTTTGCGGACTGCGGACGCGGCTCGAACCGGAAAAAGTCCGTTTGTGCCGACGCAGGCAGAACCGTCGCGGACCCGATCAGGGCCACGGCAATAGTTATCGACGCCGCGGCAAGCATGGCGCGGCCGAACGATCCAGGACGGGGCGGATTACACAACGCCATCACCCGTCTTCCTGATAAAGCAGCACCAAAAACCCCGTCAGACCCCCAACCAGAACCGGCGCCCAAGCCGCCGTCACCGGCGACAATAGCTCAGTCTTGGTCATGTCCTCGGTGATTTTCGAGAGAACATAAAGGAAAAAACCTGACAGCACGCCGCCCAGCACCATTTTTTGTACGCCGCCCATACGGGCAAAGCGAAGACTGAATGCGGCGGCCAAAAGCACCATCGACGCGAGCAGGAAGGGCCGGGACAGCAACTTTTGGTATTGCAGCCGGTAACCTGCCGCAGCGAGGCCGGCATTCTCCGCGAGTCGGATATATTCCGGCAACTCCCAAACCGTCAAAGTTTCCGGTGTTGCGAAATTCTCACGCACCTGTTCGCGCGAAATATTGGTCTTGAGCGCGTAACTCTCGTGCACCGTCGGGGGAGCGTTGCTCGGATAGACGCGCGCCGCGCTCAGATCCCATGCGCCATCGCGCAGGACCGCGGAGCGTGCCTCGATCCGGTCCTGATAGCGGCCCTGGTCGTCGAAGGTAAAAATCGTGACGCCTTCAAGCCGCAAGCCCTGTTCCCGGCTCTTCTGCGCATTGATGATGGACTGACCGTCAGAACTCTTCTGACGGACCCAGAAACCGGATTCCTGCAGCCCGAACTCGCGTTGACCGAAGATTTCGACCTCGTAGCGCTTCGATCGCTCCTGGAGGTTCGCGGCGACCGGGTTGTAGACCATGGTGGCAAACACCCCGAGCAGAAGTGCCACAACCACCGCGGGGGCGGTGAATTCCCAGGCCGAAACGCCCGCCGCCCGCGCCACCACGAGTTCGTTACGCCGCGACAGGCTGAGGTAGCAGGACATCGCGCCGATCAGGACGCAGAACGGCATGATGCGCTCGGCGATGATCGGCACCCGGAAGAACGACAGCTTGATGACCGCGAATGCGGTGGCGTTCTCATTGTTCGCGGTGCGGCGCATCAGTTCGACCGAATCGAGCAGGGCGACCAGAAAGATCACGCCGCCGAAGACGGCGAGTGCGGTGACCAGGAACCGCATTCCGAAATAGCGCCCGAGTGTCAGCGATACGCGCACAGCCAGGCCCCCGTCAGGTTGCCGGCGAAGCGGATCGGCCAAGGCGCGAGAATTTCTCGCCAATGGCGCTGATCGCATCGGTGACGAAGGCGGGCGGCTCGATCTCGAGCCCGCGGTGAATCGCATACAGCCCCAGTCCGGTCGCTATGGCCAAAAGCAGGTACTGAAGTGCCAGGACCCAAGGGTAGCGCACGCACAGGACGATCGCGACGAAGCCCATCAGCCGGATTACGGCGATCACGATCGAGGCGCCGGCTACCGACATGGCGCGGCCCTGCCGGGTGGTTCTCGGCGCGCCAAGATACGCAAAGGTGATGATGGTGAAGACGATCGGATAGATCGGAGCGAAGATCCGGTCGTGTAACTCGGCGCGGACCTGGCCCGGCTGCAATTTGGACTGCTCGGGATCGTTATTGAGCAATTCCCAGAAAAAACGGTCTCGCGCGGAGGTGCGCTGGACTGGCTGGCCGCTATTGCTCTGTTCGAGGTCGAGCGCATAACGCTCGAATTTCACGATGGTCGGATCTTTCTGTGGGGGCGGGCCCTTTTGCCCTTTCTGGCGCTGAACGATTTCCAGTCTCTGCACGCTGCCGGTTTCCAGCACGAGGAAGGTGCCGCGGTCGTCCTTCACGATGGTTCCCTGCTCGGCAAGGAAAGTCGCGCGTTCCTTGGGATTGCGGCGATCGTCGACGAAAACACCCAGCAGAACGCCGTTCGCCTGGCGTTCGCGGACATGGAAAACCAGCCCACGCTCAAACCCGTTGAAGCGGCCCGGCTGCACCACGTTGGTGACGAGATCAGCACGGACTTCGTTTGCCCAGCTGTTCAGAGTCTGCAGCCCGAGCGGCCCGAGCCAGCTTCCGATCACCGTCATGACCGCGCTGACCCCGACCGCCATGATGAGGAAGGGCCGAAACAGCGCCCACGGGGACATGCCCGCGGCATTCATGACGATCAGTTCCGAATCGTTTGAAAGCCGGCCGATGGAATGCATGACGGCGATCATCAGCGCGATCGGCGCGATGACCAGCACCAGCATCGGAATCACCAGGCCGGTAATCCCGAGAAAGACCAGGACGGTCTGGCCGCGGCTGGTCATGAGGTCGATGTCGCGCAGCGCCTGCGTGATCCAGATCACGGAGGTGAGGCTGAAGAGGACGATGGCGAAAGCGCCGAATGTGGTGCTGAAAATGTAGCGATTGATCGCGCCGAAGCCCGGTATTTGCGGCAGGCCAACGCTAAAATGCGGCCAGCCGACCGGCATACGCGGCAAGCGCGGCCGGAACGGCAGCCTCAGCAATCCAGACCCAAGCGAAGCCATGCGCTCCGACATTCCCCCTGATACCGTCCGCGGGTCCGGCTGGACCTTTGGCGCCTGCGGCGAACGGCTTCCCCCGCCATTCCCCGCAGAACTTTCATGATCGATTCATAAAGTGGCCCAGCCAAGGCAAAGCTGTTGAAAATGCATCGAAAAAAGTTAACCCGGCAGCAAGATTTACGCTCCTGTGGCTTCCGTATCACGATCCTTCTGCGGTCAGGTTCCGTTATGGTTAAGGACCCCTGACCGGGGCCGCCCGGGCGCGGGGGTCCGATCGGTCCGAGGCCGGGACGGTGGCCACGAATTTCATTTCCTGAGTCCCGGTTCGGGGTCATAAAGATGGCCCGCTCGAACCAGATGACAGGACACGAAAGCTATGGCCGGCGCCCTCAAGACCGGATTTTCGTCTTACGCAGCGCCGGACAAGGGCGTGCTGATCGTTTTCGCCGGCCCGGACCTGAAATTCGGCCCGGAAACCCGCCGACTTCTCGCGCCGGCCGGGGATCTGGTTGCGCGTGCCGCCGCGACCGACGGCTTCAAGGGCAAGAGCGGCTCCGCGCTTGACCTGATCGCGCCCGCCGGACTGAAGGTTTCGCGGCTTCTGGTCATCGGAGTGGGCGCCAAGTCCGACGAAAAGACCGAGGATATGGTGAAAATCGGCGGCGGAGCGTTCGGGCGCGCGCCTGGCTCGGCGGCCGAGGTCGCGATTCTGGCCGAGTTTCCGGACGGGCCGCTTTCCGCGGACCAGGCGGCCGATCTGGCGCTGGGGGCGACGCTGCGGTCCTATTCGTTCGACCGCTACAAGACGAAAAAGAAGGATGGCGATGATGCCCCGAAGCAGCGGCGGCTGACCATCGGGACGGCTGCGTCGGACAAGGCCCGCAAGGCGTTTGCGGCACGCGAGGCCATCGCCGACGGCGTGATGATGGCGCGGGACCTCGTCAACGAGCCCGCCAACATCCTGTTTCCGGAGGAATTCGCGAGGCGCGCCAGTGCCTTGCGCAAGGTCGGGTGTGAGGTCGAGATTCTCGGCGAGAAGGAGCTGGCCCGGCTGAAGATGAACGCGCTGCTTGGCGTCGGCCAGGGATCGATCCGTGAAAGCCGGGTCGTGATCATGCGCTGGAACGGCGGCAAGAAGGGCGCCAAGCCATTGGCATTCATAGGAAAAGGCGTGACCTTCGACACCGGCGGCATCTCCATCAAGCCGGCGGCCGGCATGGAGGACATGAAGGGCGATATGGCCGGGGCCGCATGCGTGGTCGGGCTGATGCATGCGCTGGCCGCGCGCAAGGCCAAGGTGAACGCCATCGGCGCCATCGGTCTGGTCGAGAACATGCCCGACGGCAACGCCCAAAGGCCGGGCGATATCGTTACCTCGATGTCGGGCCAAACCATTGAAATCATTAACACAGATGCCGAAGGCCGGCTCGTTCTGGCCGATGTGCTCTGGTATGTCGGAAAGACTTACAAGCCCGAGTTCATGGTCGACCTGGCGACGCTGACGGGCGCCATCATCGTCTCGCTCGGGCACGAATATGCCGGGCTGTTCTCCAACAACGACAAGCTCGCGGAAAGGCTCGTAGAAGCCGGGAAGCTCAGCGGCGAGCGTCTCTGGAGGATGCCGCTCGGGCCGGAATACGACAAGCAGATCGATTCGAAGTTCGCCGACATGAAGAATACCGGCGGCCGCATGGGCGGCGCGATCACCGCCGCGCAATTCCTGCAGCGCTTCGTCGACAAGACACCCTGGGCGCATCTCGACATCGCCGGCACCGGGATGGGGTCGCCGCAAAGCGACATCAACAAGAGCTGGGGATCCGGCTTCGGCGTGCGGCTGCTCGATCGGCTGGTGGCCGATTCCTACGAGAAATAGCCGCATGCGGATCGCGCCGCGATGAGGCTGGCAGCCGCGGCCGTCGCTGTGACTTCGGCGCTTGCGCTGCCGCTGCCGCTGCCGTTGCAGGCGCAGCCCGCCGAACCGCCGGTCACGGAGCGGATCGCCGTGCGCGGCGAGAATGGACGCGTCGATGCGGAGACCGGCGTCGTCGCCTTCACGCGCGCACCGATGCAGGGCAGCGTTCGTCCGGTGGCTTTCGTCATCGGTGGCGGACCCGGCACCTCGTCGGCCTATCTCAATCTCGGCGCGCTCGGTCCGTCGCGGATCGCATTCGAGGGCGCGGCGTCCGCATTGCGGCCGCTGCTCGCCAACGATGAAAGCTGGCTTGCCTTTACCGATCTCGTCTTCCTCGACCCGCCCGGCACCGGGCAGGGGCGCCTCGTTCGCAACGACGCCAAAACAAAGGAACGCGTATGGTCGGTTGACGGCGACATCGAGCTTTTGTCCGACGCGATCGCGACCTGGCTGCGCCAGCACGATCGCGCCAATGCGCCGAAGGTCATTGTCGGCCAGAGCTATGGCGGCTTGCGCGCGCCGCGCATTGCCGACGCGTTGCATCGCAGGCATGGCGTCGCGCTCAATGGGCTGATCCTGGTGTCGCCGGTGCTGGATTATGGCTGGCGCTATCATGCGCGCGGGTCGCCGGTGTCGTACATGACGCTGTTGCCGTCGTTTGCGGCGGCGCGAATGGAAAGCGAAGGCGCCTTCGACGCGCAGAAGCTCAGCGCCGTGCAGGATTATGCGAGAACCGCGTTCGTCGACGATTATCTCAAGGGCCCGCGCGACCGCGAGGCGCTGCAGCGGATGGTCATTCGCGTCACCGCGATTACCGGGTTGCCGAAAGCGGTGGTTGAAGCCGCAAGGGGACGGATCGACGAAACCCTGTTCGTGCGCGAGGCGGCGCGGCGCGACGGCAAGGTCATCTCGTCCTACGATCCGGCGGTTGCCGCAGACGATCCCGATCCATCGACGCCGCGTCCCGATTTTGCCGATCCGTTTCTCGCGGCATTAAAGCCGCCGCTGACCACGGCCATGGGAAATCTGCTTCGTAACAACGGCAAGCCGCCGCCGCTCCCTTATGTCGTGTCGAACGATGTCGTCTTCGAGAACTGGCGCTGGAGCGACGGGCACGGCATGCCGGAAGCCGTCACCGCGTTGCGCAGGATGCTGTCGCTGGACCGGGGCCTGCGCGTTCTGGTGGCGCACGGCTATTCCGATCTGCAGACGCCGTATTTCGAAAGCATGCTGATCCTCGCGCAGCTTCCGGATTTCGGCGGACGCATCGAGCAGCGCAACTATCGTGGCGGGCATATGTTCTACAGCCGCGACGAGTCCCGCATCCAGTTCAGGCGCGACGCGGAATCGTTCTTCGGCCATATGCTGAAACAGCCATGACTGAAATCCGGTTTTATCATCTGCTCGAACAGCGGCTGGAACGGGTGCTGCCACAACTGCTCGAAATTTCGATCGAGCGCGGATGGCGCGTCGTGGTGCAGGCCACGTCCGGTGAGCGCATCGAGGCGCTTGACGCGCATCTGTGGACGTATCGCGACGACAGCTTTCTGCCGCATGGCGTGTCGGGCAATCCCGATGCCGCCGATCAGCCGGTTCTGCTCACCGCCGACGAGAGCAACTTGAACAACGCCACCGTCCGCTTCCTGATCGACGGCGCGCCTCTGCCCGCCGATCTGTCGCAATACGAACGGCTGGTGCTGATCTTCGACGGCACCGATGACGATCTGGTCGCGCGCGCGCGCGAGCAATGGACCCAGGCCAAGGCCGGCGGCCATGACGCCAGTTATTGGCAACCCGACGACAGCGGCCGCTGGGTGCAGAAGGCGTGAGGGTGGCAGCCCATTTCCGCGTGGCCGGAGCCGACATCGCCGGTTGCCGGCCTGCGAACCAAGCGGCTCCGTAAGTTACTATAACGAATAGGGTTTTCAGGGAGAACTCGGTCCAGCCGGCGGCCAAGTTAACGAGCCCGGCAGGTTTTCGGCGCCGGTGCGTTGATCATCGCCATGTTGCTGACTAACAATCCGGGTTCGGTCGATTGGGGATGATCCTGAGCCGGGGGCTGATTGTGCGAGATGGCGTGAGGACAAGGCGTGTGGCGTGGACGGCGATGCCGTTTGCAGCGCTGCTGCTGCTGTCCGCCTGTGCCAGTACCGAGGCCCCGCAACCCACCGGAAAGGTGTCGGATGTATTCGCGACGCCCGACTGGGCGAAGGGGAATCAGGCCCGGGCCCGGACCTCACGCGCTGTGACCCAGAACGATCTGATTAATCCGGATGGATCCTGTGCCTTTGCGGCCGCGACCGACGGTGTCGCTCCGCCGGCAGATGCGGGTGAGGCGCTGGCCGGGCAGGGGCCGTTGCCGGCGGTTCAGGGCGGTGTCGCGCTCGGGATGACCGAATGCGAGATCCTGCAGCGGACCGGCGCACCCGATACGTTCAATATCTCCGCCGAGGGTACCGACCGCGTCACCACGGTGACGGTCATGCGCGGCTCCTGGCCCGGACTGTACCGTTTCCGCGGCGGACGGCTGGTCTCGATCGAACGCGTCGATGTACCGGCGGCGAAACCGGTGCGGTCGTCCAGACCGAAAAAGGCGTCCTCTACGTCGCAGCAGATGCCGCTTCGCGGCGCGCAGCAATAACTCGTCACGTTGCATCCTGCGCTGCAGGCACAACCTGTGGCAGTGTCCACGGTGCGAATGCTGCCAGATCGTTCCTATCGATAATCACGTCGCGCTTACTCTTGCGAGACGCTTGATGTCAGGCCCGGATACCGGCCTACTGTTTCTCGCCATGCAAGCGATATCGGCAATGGCCCGGGACTTGCTTTTATGGTCTGCATAATTCTTGCGACTGCCGCGTCTGAAAGGAATTGAGATGAAGTCGATCTTGCGTGCTGCATTCATCGCGACCGCGTTGCTGTCAGCCAGCGCCGCCGGCGCGCAAAGTCAGGGCGGCAGCACGCCCGACGGCAATTACCCCAACCGTCCGGTGAAGATCCTGCTGCCGTTTCCTCCGGGCGGTGTTGCGGACGTCGTCGGTCGCTTGCTGGCGCAGAAACTGTCGGAGAATACCGGGCAGAATTTCTTCGTCGAGAATCGCGGCGGGGCGGCCGGAAATATCGGCGCCGCCATGGTGCAGGGGACTGCGCCGGACGGTTATACGATCCTGCTCACCAGTTCGAGCTTCCTCATCAATCCGGGTTTGCAGAAGGTCCCGTACGATCCGGTCGGGGGCTTCGAACCGATCACCATCATCAGCGCGTCGCCGAGCATTCTTGCGGTCCATCCCGGACAGCCGATCACGTCGGTGAAGGATCTGATCGAACTGGTCAAAAAGGAGCCGGGCAAGCATAGCTACGCGTCCGCCGGGGTCGGCTCGACCCCGCATCTGCAAGGCGAGATGTTCAAGCAAGCCTACGGACTCGACATGGTGCATGTGCCGTTCGCCGGCGGTGGGCCCGCGCTGCAATCCGCAGTCGGCGGTCACACGCCGATCGTGTTTGCGGCGCTGCCGCCCGCCATTCCGCTGGTCAAGGGCGGAAGCCTGCGCGCGCTTGCGATCGTCGGCCCGAAGCGAACGTCGGAATTGCCGGACGTGCCGACCATGACGGAAGCTGGTCTGCCCGGTCAGGAGGCGGAAACCATTCTTCTCGCTCTTGCCCCGGCCGGGACGCCGAAGCCGATCGTCGACATGCTGCAGCGAGAGATCGTCAAGGCGGTGCAGAACCCGGAAGTGGTGCAAAAGCTCGACGCGTTCGGCTTTTCTCCGCTCGGGACCACGCCGGCCGAAGCCAAAGCGCGGATCGGCGCCGAACTGGACATGTGGGCCAAGGTCATCAAGGACGCGAAAATCCAGCAATAGGGTCTCAGCGCCACGCGTTGGGCCAAGCTCTGACCCTGAGCTGGACGGCAGTGGAATGACGTGCCTTCGGCACGCCATTCGTCACAGCGAGGCCGTTTCGAGTTCCGCGCTGGCGTTCAGCCATTCCTCCTCGGCGGCAGCAAGTTGCGCTGCTGCCTCGGTGCGGGTCTTGGCAAGCTGCGCCGCCTTGACCGGATCGCTTGCGAACAGATCGGCGAGCTTCGCGTCCATGGTCTCGATGTCCCTGGACAGTTTCTTCGTCAGTTGCTCGGCCGCGGAAATCCGCTTGCGCAACGCCGCAAGCTCGGCGCGCTTTTCGCCCGACGCCTTGCGAATCTCGGTCCCGGGCTTCTGGCCGCCGGCAGTGGACGCATTGTTGCGCGTGTCGCTGGACTTTCCGGACAGGATCAGCCGGCGATAATCGTCGAGATCGCCGTCGTAACTGGCGACGCCGCCATTCTGCACGATCCAGAGCCGGTCGACGCTGGCTTCCAGCAGATACCGATCGTGCGACACCAGGATCACCGCGCCCGGATAATCGTTGATGGCTTCGATCAATGCCGCGCGGCTGTCGATATCGAGATGGTTGGTGGGCTCGTCGAGAATGATCAGATGCGGCCCGCCGAACGTGGCCAGCCCCAGCATCAGCCGCGCCTTCTCGCCGCCGGACAGGGTTTCGACTGCCGCATCCGCTCGCTGGGCTGAGAAGCCGATCGCGCCCGCCTTGGCCCGCACCTTCGCTTCCGGATCGTCGGGCATCAGCCGGCGGACGTGATCGTAGACACTGTCCTTGGGCCGCAATTCGTCGAGCTGGTGCTGGGCGAAATAGGCGATCCGCAGCTTGTCGGCGCGGGTGATGCGGCCGTTCATCGGGGCCAGGCGATTGGCAAGCAGCTTGACCAGCGTCGACTTGCCGTTGCCGTTGGCGCCGAGCAGTGCGATGCGGTCGTCGTCGTCGATGCGCAGCGACAGGTTGCGCAGCACCGGCTTGCCCGGCTCGTAACCGACCGACACGCTGTCGAGCGCGAGGATCGGCGGCGACAGCGTTTTCTCCGGCGCCGGCAACACGATCGGGCGGACGTCGTCGTTCACCATGGCGGCCGGCGGCTCGAGCCGCGCCAGCATCTTCAGCCGCGACTGCGCCTGCCGCGCCTTGGTGGCCTTGGCGCGGAAGCGGTCGACGAATGCCTGCAGGTGCTTCCTCTGCGCCTCCTGCTTCTTGGCGAATTTCGCGTCCTGCATCTGGCGCTCGCGGCGCTGCCGCTCGAAAGACGAATAGCCGCCGCGATAGAAGGTGAGCTTGCCGTTCTCCAGATGCAGGATGGAATCTACCGCATTGTCCAGGAGGTCGCGGTCATGGCTGATGACGATGACGGTGTGCGGGTAGCGGGCAAGGTGGTCTTCGAGCCAGAGCGTGCCTTCGAGATCGAGATAGTTGGTCGGCTCGTCGAGCAGGAGGAGGTCGGGGGCGGCGAACAGGGTGGCGGCGAGGGCGACCCGCATCCGCCAGCCGCCGGAAAATTCCGAGACCGCGCGGGCCTGGTCCGCGGTCGAGAAGCCCAGACCGGACAGGATCGCCGCCGCCCGCGCCGGGGCCGAATGCGCATCGATATCGGCGAGCCGGGTGTGGATCTCGGCTATGCGGTCCGGGTCGGTGGCGTGTTCGGCTTCGGCCAGCAGCGCAGACCGCTCCAGGTCTGCGGCCAGCACGACATCGATCAGGCTGTCCGGGCCGCTCGGCGCTTCCTGCAGCAGGCGACCGACCCGGGCGCGCTGGCGCACGGTCAGGCTGCCGGATTCAGGCGCCAGGTCGCCGGTGATGACGTTGAAGAGCGTGGTCTTGCCGGTGCCGTTGCGGCCGACAAGCCCTGTGCGGCTGCCGGCGGGGACCCGCACCGTGGCTTCGTCGATCAGAAGGCGCCCGGCGACGCGGACGGAAAGGTTTTCGATGGTCAGCATGCTGCGCGACTTGTGGCGAATACCCGGCGAGAGATCAACGGGTCAGCAGGCGGCCGCCGGCGGACGGTGGGATGGCCGGTTCGCGGCGATTCCCGTCACGGTCCATGCCAAAACGCCATTTCGATGAGGAAAAGAAATGCGGGGATGACTCAAGACATATCGATGACAGTGACTCTTTTCGCGAATCACTGGAGATTGCTGCGGGGCTAGCCCTCCGGCTGCTCGAGTGGCGTATCACCTCAAACCGAAAGAGGACGCTATGGCGAAAAAGGCCAAGAAGAAAAAAGCTGCGAAGAAGAAAAAGAAGTAACCGTCTACTTCAGAGTTTTACATCGGCCCGGGCAGACACACTCTTCCCGGGCCGAATGCTGTCTAGGGCTTCGCGATCTGCTGCCAGTCGCCGCCGGACGGGCGCCAAATCACAGCGGCGGCAAGGTCCAGTCCGGCTTGACGGTCTCCGACGTCAGCATCGTACGGCCAGCCGTGATGGTGGCGATCACCCTGACGTCCTTGATGGTCTTGGCGCTGACCTCCTGCGGGTCCTTGTCGAGGACCACGAAGTCGGCAAATTTGCCGGCCTCGATGCTGCCGACGCGGTCGTCGACGCCGAGCGTATAGGCCGCGTCGATCGTCACCATCCGCATCGCGCGCTCGACATTGCGTACCCGCTCGGCCGGCGCGTGAACTTTTCCCGACAATTCGCCGATCCGGTTCACCGCGGTCCAGACCTCATAGAGCGGACTGGGCACGCCGACCGGGGTGTCGGAATGCAGCGACAGGACGATATTTTCCTTGAGGACGGTGTTCATCCGCGCGGCCAGGGAGGCGCGATCGGTGCCGATATAGTCGGCATTCAGGTCGGCGCGCTCCGACACGTAATAGGGATTGGTCGAGATCACTGCGCCCAGCGCCTTGACCTGGCGAACCTGTGCGGTGCTCGAAATCCCGAAATGCTCGAACGAGAAGCGGTGGTCGAAGCGCGGGGTCTCGGCCTGCAGGGCGGCCAGCGCATCGAGCGTGATCTGGTTGCCGCCGGAGCCGTTGGAATGGACGTGGATCTGGAAGCCGGCATTCCACCACGGCCGCATCGCGTTCAGGAACGCCTCTTTCGAGGAATACATGAACAGGCCCTTGAACCGGTCGCTGTTGATGTAACCGGGATATTGCAGCTCCATGCCCAGCGAGACGAAGGCATCGTCGGCGTAGAATTTCACGCCGTTGAAGATCAGCCGCTCGTTGCTGGTATAGCGCAGCTTGGTGACTTCCTCGACGGCTCGGTCGCCGAACAATTCCTGGAAAGTGGCGCCGTCGGCGACATGCACGATCCGGGCGATGGAATTGGGCCGGCCGAAATAGTCCCGGGTCAGCATGTTCTCCAGTTCGAGATTGACGCCGCCATAGAACAGGTCGCCGGTGGTGGTGATGCCCGCCTGCTGCATCAGCGCACCGAGATAGCGCAGCCGGCGCATGCCTTCTTCCGGGGTGAGAACCTCGGCCAGCGGCTTCAGCATGATGATCTTGGCGGCCTCGGTGCCGAGGAATTGCCCGTTCGAGGAGCCGTCCGGATTTTTTCCGGCGCCGATGGTCTTGGCCACCAGTTCGTTGGTGATGCCGTATTTCTCGATCGCCGGGGTGTTGGCGAAGACGTAATGCTCCGACGCATCCCAGACGATGATCGGCTGAGTCTTGGAAATCGCGTCGAGCTGATCGCGATCGGGCATCTCGCCGCCCATCGCCACCACGTCATAGCCCCAGGTCAGAACCGTCGAACCGGGCTTGGCCTCCTTGACGTATTTTCGGAGCGCCTTGATTGCGTCGTCGCGGGTCTTCACGCCCGGAAAGTCCGGTCCGTAAGGATTGCGCAGCGGAAAATAGGTCAGCGGCGGCAGGCTGATCGCGACCGAGCCCATCACCGGATGGCCGTGCGCCTCGACGAAGCCCGGATAGATCACCTGCTTGGCGAAGCGCTTGTCGATCTCATACGGGAAGCGCTTCATCCAGGGCTGCATGTCGTCCAGCGTGCCGACCGACAGGATGCGGCCGTCCTTCACCGCCACCGCGGTGGCGGTCGGCCAGCCCGGATCCATGGTGACGATCTTGCGCGCGACAAAGATCGTCATCTTCTCGGTGGTTTCCTGCGGCTTGGCCGATAGCGACGGCGGCAGCGGCTGCAGCAGCGGCAGGTTCGACGGTTGCGGGGCCAGTTTCTGGGCGGGCACCGGAAACATCGGTTTGATATTCACACTGCCTGCGGGCTGACTTCTCGCGGCAACCGGCGCGCTCGAATTTGCGGCAGGAGTCGCAGCCGGATCCGTTGCAGGCGGCGTCGACTGGTTCGCCTGCGCCAGTTGAATGGCTTCGCGGAACAGCGGCGCAAGTTCGGTGATGCAATAGGTGCCCCAGGTCTCGGGCGCGCCGCTCGGAGTCTTGTGGCTTGCGCCAATGCGCGGACGGTGATGCGTGCCGTGGGCGTCGGCAGTAGACCGGATGTCGCTCAGCAGCATGGCTGTGCAGGCAAGTGCGGCGACAAGGCCGAGCTTCGGTTTGTTCGGCACGGACATGCTCCCTGCAAGACCTCGCGGTACGCGACAGGGGTAGCCTGATTCTTGAGGGGAGATCATACGCGGGGCCTGTCCGTCCGTGCTGCGTGTTGCCGCATGTCCGGAGAGGCACGGGACAGCAATGGCCGCCCGCAATGCGTCGTTATCCAAGCGAGACGTCGGCGCGTGGAACGATGTTTGTTTCTATTTCTGCGTCGCCTTGACGATATCTTCCCACGCCTTCACCTCGGCGCGGACGAAGACTGGGAATTCATCCTTGCGCATCGGGGAGATGTCGAGCCCAAGTCTGTCCAGCCGGACTTTCAGGTCAGGATCGGTCAGCGCCTCGAGCACCGTGGTTTCGAGCTTCTGTTCGATCTCGGGCGGCGTGCCCTTGCGTACGAAAATCCCCATCCATGACTTCAGATTGAAGTCCTTGAAGCCGGCTTCGGCGATGGTCGGGAGGTCCGGTTGCGATGACGGGCGTTTGGACGAGAAGGCCGCGAGCGCGATCGCCTGCTTGGCATCGAGGAATGGTGTCGCGGCGCCGAGACCGGATGCGATGACCTGCACTTCACCCGCGACCAGGGCTGCGTAAGCCGGTGCCGCGCCCTTGTAGGGCACGGCGACGATGTCGATGCCCGCATTGCGCTTGAACCATTCCATCTTGAAGAAGTGCGGACTGCCCGGTCCGAGATGGCCGTAATTCAGTTTGCCCGGATTGGCTTTTGCGTATTTGACGAATTCATCGACGCTGCGGGCCGGCACCGACGGGTGCACCATCAGAGCGAACGGCAGCTCGATGACCCGCGCAATGGCCGAAATATCCCGATCGAGATCGAACCGGCGGTTGGGGACAAGGGTTTCGTTGATCGCGATCGCATTCGACAAAATGCCGATGGTCTGCCCGTCCGGTTCCGAACGCGCGATGGCTTCGGTAACGATCATTTCCGACCCGCCGGGGCGGTTGTCGATCACGACCGGACGGCCGATGCGTTCCTGCAGCTTCTGACCAATAAGACGGGCGACGATGTCGGCGCTGCCACCCGCCGCGTAGGGGACGAGGAACGTCACATTGCCTGTGGGCCAGGACTGAGCGAAGCCCGGGACGATGCCGAGCGCCAGCATCCACAAGGTCACGACGGAACGACGGATGATGAGCATCGCTTTCCTCTGTTCTGTCCGGCCAGCAACGATACTTTTGAGTATCGCCTGACGCAAGCAGGATAGGCTTGTCATCCCCCGCGGCGGGCGCGATCCTGAGACGTGCCAATCAGGAGCGGAGCCAATGTGCGTTCCAGGATGTGAGGAAGCGGTGCGTGCGGCGTTGACCCGCCGCGGATTTTTCGCGGGCGCGGCGGTGACGGCTTTTGCCGCAACAGCAGTTGTGCCTTCGCCCGCGCTGGCGCAGGAGCGCAAGTTCAGCCGCGCGATCGACCTCACGCACACGATGTCGCCCGCGTTCCCGACCTTCTTCGGGGTGCCCGGCATCGAAATGAAGCGGCAGGCGGAGCTGAAGAAGGACGGCTTCAACTCGTATGTGTGGCAGCTCATGGAGCATGCCGGCACGCATCTCGATGCGCCGATCCACTTTTCCGAGAACGGCGCGACCGCCGACCGGATCGATGTGGCGTCCCTGGTGGTGCCGCTCGCCGTGGTCGATGTGTCGGAACAGGCAGCGAAGAATAGCGATTACCAGATGACGCGCGGCGACCTGGAGGCTTATGAGAAAAAGCACGGCCGCATTCCCGACAATGCCTGCGTCGCGATGCATTCCGGCTGGGCGCGATACGTCACCGATGAGGCGAAGTTCACCGGCAAGGACGCGGCGGGCAGCTTTCATTTTCCTGGCGTGTCGCCCGATGCCGCCCAATGGCTGATGACCGAGCGCAAGGCGGCGGGGCTCGCAGTCGACACGCTGTCGCTCGACCATGGTGCGTCGAAAGACTTCAAGACGCATTATCTGTGGCTGCCGTCGGGACGATGGGGACTGGAGAATGTCGCCGGTCTCGATCAGGTGCCCGCCGCCGGCGCGACGCTGGTTGTCGGTGCGTCGAAGGTGAAGGATGCGACCGGCGGACCGGTGCGGCTGATCGCGCTGGTGTGAATGCTTTGCTTCACGTTTGCTGCGGCCTGCGCAAGCGATGCAAGAAAGAAGCCCCGGTCCCGTTCAGGTATCCGGGGCTCTCTGCCTCCCGGCAGGATCGTCCGAACTGAGCGCGATCAGTAGCAGACGTTGATGCGCTTCCAGAACCCGCCGTGATAGGTGTTGACCCACACGCGGCGCCAGCAGCTGTGATAGACCGGGCGGACGTGAATGTGATGGCCATGCCAGTGGCGATGATGCGGGCCCTTCCAGCCGTGAGCTTCGGCCGAGGACGGAGTCGCGAGCGAGGCAATGCCGACGGTGGCAAGAGCGGCGAGCGCGATGGCGGTGGTGCGAAGCATTGTGTTCTCTCCTTTGGGATGGATGCTTGATTGCATCCCGTGAAGATCAGTCGCGCGCGGAGAGAGCTGCGTTCGGCCGTGCCGATTAAACTTGCGCAATGATGACTGCGACATGTTGTGCAAGGTGGACGTCAGGGCGGGCAGGGTGCGTTGGCGGCGTGCGTCGCTTTCGCATGCAAGCCCGTTGCTCTTACGTGACGCGTTCTCAAAAGCGGTCGTCGTCAGCGAGAGAAACAGAAAAACCCGGCCTCGCATGGAGGCCGGGTCAGCACGGCGCCACGAGGCGCGTCGTGCTTAGTAGTAACGGTAGTACGAACGATAGCCGTAGTACGGCTTGTACGAACGATAGCCGTAATAGGGCTTGTAGTAGTTGTTGTAGCCGCCGTAATAGCCGTAGCTCTTGTAGCCGTAATAGTGGGCGGACGCGGCAGTCGGGGCGAGCGCGGCAGTCACGAGCGCGGCACCGGCAGCCAGTCCAAGGATGGTCTTGCGGAACATGGGGGTCTCTCCTGTGATGGATGTGTTGTCACATCCTGATCGTCAGTCGCGCCCTGTCCGGAAAAGGTTCGAAGCCGGTCCTGCGGTGGAAAGCGCCGCGAATTCATAGGCTTGCGCCGCGTCCCGGTGCGGCCGCTCGCCGCAGACCCCGCCTTGCCGTGGCACGGAGGCATGGCTATAAGCCGCTCGCGCCCATTCCGGGCTTCATTTTCCAGTATCCATAGAGGACGTCATCCATGGCGATCGAGCGCACCTTTTCGATTCTCAAGCCGGACGCCACTGCGCGCAACCTGACCGGCGCGATCAACGC
>CAZXJZ010000025.1:0-34609 GCA_964641065.1 uncultured Hyphomicrobiales bacterium
AATTCAAACTTCGAATCTGGGGGTCAGGGGTTCGAATCCCTTCCGGCGCGCCATCGACCAAGCCATTGATAATAAATAACTATTTGAAATTTTCTGAGTGCAAGTTTCGCCCGATTTTGCGCGACTTTCGCGCCTTCAGATGGCGATCAATTATCAGGAGAGACGCTTTCTCGCGTTATCTCGCGTGAATTTCAGGCAAATATCTCTCCGCGGCCATTTGGAGGTTGTCGCGTGGTTCTCGGATCTCGCTCGACGGCCAATTGAAATTGCCGGTTTTGCGCGTTAGTCGAGCTCACTCAGCAAACGGCGCAAACGAACGGCAATAATTGAAGCGCGATATCACTGTCGCTGAGACGTGTGACAATCGCTGCCACACAGTGCCCCTGTGCTCGATTACACAATGCTTTCGATTGCTCTCAGGATGCGCTGCATTTCGACGCGCGCGTAGAGATCGTCGGCCTGTGTCACCAATCGGGAGTGCATGACACAATGCCTGACCGGAATGATGCGGGTGAAGGATTCTTTCACGGTATCTTGCCGATTGAAGATCGGCCTGAAAATGTCATTCCAATTGTCGTTGCGGACAAGGATGGTGATGTAGTCGCCCCAATCGGCGTATTCGAGAAGCTCGCGCTGCGGCAGGCCCGCCCGAACTTCCTTCTCCCGGCTCTCTTTCCAAGCCTGAACTAAAGCGCCCGGAACGCGGTGCTTGATCCATTGTGGCCCATACGTAGCGGTCATCACCGTGTTGAGCCACTTGCGAAACCTACGCTCAAAACGTTGGAACTGACGCGTGGCTTTCTCACTACGCAGGACATCAGCGTCTTCTTCGTCATCAGACTCGGCCGCAATTTCCAGGCCGAGGCCTGCAAGTGCCATCGCCTCGTCGAAGGCGGGCGCGGTGAAGTCGGCAATTGAGAAGTCGAAGCCAAGCTCCTGATAGAAAGACGTGCGTGCCAACGGTTCAACAAAGATTGCGTCAGGGAGAGCCGTTACCGTGCGCCAATCGCCAATCGAGGTGCGAAGTGCTGCGCTGATTCCGTCCTCGAAGGGATTGCGCACCCGCAGCGACTCGCCGATCGCATAAATTTCGGTGAAGGAGCGCACTGAAAGTAAAGCATGGTCAGGATGCATCCAAGGCGACTGCATGGCTTGCATCGATGTCGTCAAAGCGCCCGCCGAGAGCTCGATGCCGTAGCGATCCGAAGCTGATTGTACCGCGAGTGTTTCCTGCAAGAGCTTGGTCGTTTCGACCAGGCTAGGCAACCGGTAGAGGTCTTCGTAGCTCTGGCGCGTGGCGAGCGCCGCCGTGACCGCGGGCTGCAGGGAAAGAGCGTCCAGTCTGAGTCGAGTAGCGTCATGCAGCGGATTTGCGAGCAGCCGTGTCGCGTTGGCATGTATAGTGATGCCTGTCAGCGCCGCGACATCAATCCGCGGCGGGGCCTCCTCCACAAACGCGAGCGCTCTTAGTCGTTCTTCTTCCGCCCGAAGCCATTGAGACGTTGTTACATTGTAAGGATCGACAACGGAGTGCGGACGGATGGCGGACATGCTCCTCGAGTCTTCGAAACGAGTCAGAGCCGCTATTGTTTCGCTAATGCTGCCGCGGCGCGCGTAATCATCGATCGCTCTAATCGTGGTGGACCTTTGCCACAGCGCGTCTTGGTCGCGCTGATATTTCTCCATCATTTCGCGATGCCGCTTCATAAAAAATGGTTCAAACGGGTCGTCTATAGTCACGGCTGCCAACTTTAGTTTTTCTGAGAAAGGCGCCCCTACAACCTTCACGCAAAAGCGCTCGGCGAATCGGTAAGTGGTGCTTCTCAAGTATATGGGACAATTCCTAACGCTAGGGCGGACGCGCGTGCGAGGCCTCAAAAAATGGGGACTGAAGCAGGGGCGCGATCGCGATGACACTTTAAGGAAATGTCGAGAAACTCGCCTGAACTGGGTGCCTTCCAACTACTCCGTACCTTGTCGTTGAAAACTCTCTGCAGGCGAAATCGGACACTGCGGGAAATTCTCCCGACATTTCAGAGGCACAAACCGTGGTTCCCAACCCTGGGTTCGAATCTATTTCAGGGCGCCAACGGGGGCGGGCTGGCTTGAGCCATCCACCGGGTCTTCACAGACATAGAAGTCAAATGTTCTGTTTGTGTTCTCTTAGACGAGAGAGTCAACACGACTCCCAAAACGTCTGAAATCTCATAGTATTTGATGCAATCCTAGGAACGCCCGTCTGAAGGCGGCCAATTTTCTGGTTGTGTGCGGCCTCGCGCACAACAGGCGAGGAGCGACGCGGCATGTGCCCTTTGGCCGACTGGTGCAATGAAACTGACGAACCGATCGGGAACCACACGCTCACGCTTCTTACCGGCGTACCGGCGAACCTTCACATCGGGCGGGACACCGTCGCGGCGATCGTTCCGACGCACTACGCATCTGAAGAATCCATCGCCGACAAGCTCCAGCGCCTCGGCAAGCCTGCCGCCGCTCAGTTTATCCGCACGAAGCTCCCCGAGAGCCTGCAAATCCGCTCCGGTGATCTCGGCGAAATTCTTGCGACCGAATACATCGCCGAACGCACGACTTTCGCCGTGCCCATCAAGCGGTTGCGTTGGAAGGATCACCGTGAAATGGCCATGCGCGGTGATGACGTCATCGCGGTCATCATCAGCGACGACGACCGACCGCATTTCCTGAAGGCGGAGTCGAAGAGCCGGCGCGCGCTTGCTGCCGCTGTCGTGACAAGCGCACGCCACGGCCTGAACAAGGACGGCGGCCTGCCGTCGCCGCATGCGCTCTCCTTCGTGGCGGAACGTCTCCGGGAGATTGGCGAGATAGATCTCGCCAATGCCATCGACGACGCGCAATACCGCGACCACATTGAGCCCGATCAGGTCTCCCACATGCTGTTCGTCATGTGCGGCAACGATCCGCGCGCCCATTTGCTGTCGGACCTGAACGGCTACACCGGTGGCATGACACAGGAGAACGTCGGTCTTCGTATCGAGACGCATCAAGACTTCATTCGCGAGGTCTATGAGAAAGTGATCGCCGATGCCGACAACAGTTGAGGAGCTCGAAGCCGGTATCAACGAGGCGATCCAAGGCGGCTTCCGCGGACGCCTGCTCGACCGCGGCGAAGCACGCGCGATGATCTGGCAGGACGGCCAACTCCCCGTTGGCTCGCCTGCGTTCGTGCCCAGCCTCACCTACGAGCTATTCTCCTATTCGTACGCACTGCTCGGCATGGGCTTGCGGTTACGCGAAAGCGGCGGCAACGAGGAACTGGCGCGGCGCGCTTTCGAGAACGCCGCGATGGCGTTCGAGAGCGTTCTGATCAAGGGCGGTGAGGGCGTCGATGGCCGCAGCTTCCACTATGTCATCGCAGCCGCGTCCTACCATCTTGGCCGCTTCTCAGCGCGAGCGTATTCGCTTCTCGCGCACGGGCAGCGCGGCACGTCCTTCTCGCCGATCGAGAAATGCCTCAGCCATCTTATCCTTCGCAACCTCGAAGGCCTTCAGGCGGAGATTGTCACATGGCGCGTGGATGGTCCCGGCACGGACGCCAACATTACCGCCAGCCTTGAAGCCAGTTGGAGCGACGCGGCGGATGGGCAGCCCGTGCCGGAGAGTGACGACGGCTACTATGTAGCGGATGCGCTCGGCTCCGCCATCATCGATAACTTCCTCGCTGGAATGGGGCTCTATATTTTTGCGTTAGAGCGTGCCGACCACGCTTACGTTGAGGCCGCGCGGGAACGCCTAACAACCGGCCTTCAGGTTTGCGCGGAAGTGAACCTCTTGCCGCAATGGTGGAGCTACCGGCTCGCGCTACACATCATCGATGACTTGTGGTCCTCGACGTTTCACGAGCGTCTGCCGCTTTTGCCGAACAGCGAAGACAGTGAACGCTGGGCGGAGCTTCGCAGTCTTTATTTCGCGCTGCTGCTCCGTCGGGAGCGCGCCGAAGTCGACCTCTGGCCGTCTCAGTTCGACGCCGCGGCCAAGGCCGTCGATGCCACCCAGACACTTGTTCTTTCGCTACCGACGAGTGCGGGCAAGACGCGCATTGCGGAGCTTTGCATCCTTCGCTGCCTCGCCGCCAACAAGCGTGTCGTGTTTGTGACACCGCTACGCGCGCTATCAGCGCAAACCGAAGTTGCGCTTCAACGGACCTTTGTGCCGCTCGGCAAGACGATTTCGACCCTGTACGGAAGTATCGGCACCAGTGCGTTCGATGAGAAAGTGCTCAGAACGCGCAACATTGTGGTGGCGACACCGGAGAAGCTCGACTTCGCGCTTCGCAACGATCCCGAGCTACTCAACGACGTCGGTCTTGTCGTTCTCGACGAAGGCCACATGATTGGCCTCGGTGAACGCGAGGTTCGTTACGAGGCCCAAATTCAACGCCTGCTAAGACGTCCGGATGCCGCTAACCGCCGCATCGTCTGCCTTTCCGCAATTCTTCCCGATGGCGATCAACTCGACGACTTCGTGGCTTGGCTGAGCAACGATCGTCCGGGTGCGCTAGTCAAAAACGACTGGCGTCCCACGCGCTTGCGCTTCGGTGAGGTAACGTGGGCCAACAACCGCGCGCGCCTCGACGTGCATGTCGGAAATGAAAACCCGTTCGTTCCGAATTTCCTCGGCGCGGTGGTTCCGCCACGCAAGCGGCGCATTCCTTTCCCGAACGATCAGCGTGAACTCGTTCTAGCCACGGCATGGCGCTTAGCGGCTGACGGCCAGTCGATACTTATCTATTGCCCAGAGCGGCGCTCGGTCGACAAGTACGCGCGTGAGATCGTCAAGCAAGCTGGTTACGGACTGCTCGCAAACCTATTGCCCGAGGATGACGAACGGCTCAGTCACGCGCTAACGGTCGGTGCGGAATGGCTTGGGCCCGATCATCCGGTGTTGGCGTGCCTGCGGATGGGCGTTGCCATCCACCATGGAGCCCTTCCGACCCCGTTCCGCAAGGAGCTCGAGAAACTCCTACGCGAAGGCGTGCTCAAAATCACGGTGTCGTCGCCGACACTCGCGCAGGGGCTCAATCTCGCCGCCACGGTTGTTATCTTTCACAGCATCATGACCCGCGGCGAGCCGATAAAGGCCTCCGACTTTCGCAACATCATCGGCCGCGCAGGGCGTGCGTTCGTTGATGTCGAAGGCCTGGTCCTTTTTCCGATGTTCGCTCCGACCAAGAAGCAGCGGAACGCTTGGAACACGTTGAAGGCGGGCGGTGCGGGCCTCAACATGGAAAGTGGATTGCTGCGCCTCGTGGCTCACTTTCTTGCGCGCCTGAACAAGCAGCATGGTGGAAACTCCGCGCAACTCGCGGAGTATGTCCTCAACAACGCACAAGCGTGGCAATTCGTACCGTTTGCAGGCGAAACGGCTGAGAAGCGGCAGGAGAGCGAACGGGATTGGCAGCGCTACCTTGCCACGCTCGACACCGCGATCTTGAGTTTGCTTGGCGAGCAAGAAGTGCCTGACGATCAAGTGGCCGCGCGCCTTGATGAGGTTCTGGCATCGTCGCTCTGGGAGCGCCGTCTTGGGCACTGGCAGGACCATATGCAGGCCGTGTTCCGGAACGCCATAAAGGGGCGGGCGCGCTTCCTCTGGGGCCATTCGACAGGTCCGCAACGCCGCGCATACTTCTTGGCAGGGGTTGGCTACGATACCGGCCAGAAACTCGATGCCATTGCAGCAGAGGCCAACCAGTTCTTGGTTCAGGCCAACGGCCACATCCTTGTCGGAGACGAGCCAAGCGCGATCACGGCGATCACTGCGCTCGCCGAGCGCTTATTCGTCATCACGCCCTTCGTGCCCGATCCGCTTCCGGCCAACTGGCGCGACATTATTAGCGCGTGGCTTTCGGGGGATGCGCTGGCCGACCTCGCGTCCGCGGACAAAGACGTACTGCGTTTTGTGGAGAATGGGCTGGTGTTCACCCTGCCATGGGGCATGGAAGCGATACGCGTTCGTGCCGAAGCCAACAACGACGAGTTCGCGAATAGCACGCACGCCGATGACTACGAATGGAGCCTCGCCGTGCCGGCCGTCGAAACCGGCTCTCTCAACCGGTCGACGGCACTGCTCATGCAGGCGGGCTTCAATTCGCGGCTGGCCGCGATCAAGGCCGTGCAAGACACCAACGCGACGTTTCTCACCGGCTTTGAGCTGTCGCAATGGCTTCGCTCGGATGCCATTGCCGCACGATCCAACGATCCCGCGTGGCCGACGGAGGCCTCGCATGACTTGTGGCTCACCTTCCTTGCCAGTTTCACGCCGATCGACCGCGCTGAATGGAAAAACTGGAACTACACGGTACAGGCCGTGTGGGAAGGTGACCAAGTTCTGCCAGCGGCAGGGGCCGCCGTGCGACTCGTCGACAGCGCCGATCGAGCGCAGACACTCATCCTTGCGCCGGATTTCGTAAAGCTAGGACGGCTTCTCCATCCGCTCAATCCCACCCGCAAGGGCCTGGTCCGCGCAAACGTGTCGCAGGATCTCGCAAGCATCGTGATGACGTATCAAGGCCCGACCGATCTCGTGCCGTCGCAACTGCAATAGTGAGGTGGCGAGCGTATCCTCGCGCGGGACCCGCAGCGACAATCGTCAGCGCGCCATCGGACAGCGGCCGCTGCAAGGTCAGCGCCGCGCGAAACTGAGCCCAAAGGGAAGTCGGAAACCGCGCGATGCCCCCGATTCGGGGTCACATCCTAAACGGCCCTATACGGACACCGCATTCCGCAATGAACGCCGGCCTCAAAGAATTGTAGACATGCCAGAGACTTACCTGTGGTCGTAGCGAGTTCCTTTTCGCCACTCCCGATTGCCAGTAGATTTTTAGCCTTTGGATACTTCGAGGCATGGAATGGCCCAAACAACCTTACGATCAAGACCCTTAGTCACGAACGGCTTCATCGTTGAAATTCCGGACCTGATCGACGTCGTCGTCCGCGACATGCCGAGCCCATCCGGAGTCAAAGCCGAGCGTGAACGCTTGCAGGACTTTTGGTTTGTGCATTGGACGGGCGGCAAGCTTTATCATCTGCGCCTCAGTGCCGGTGGGCCCAATGTTGATGGCGAGCAGCTCACCGTTCCCACATCGCAGTACGCGTGGCTATTTCGTGCGCGCGTGGATGACGTCATCGGCGTCGCGTTGCCCAAATACCAACCCATTCGCCGACGGCCGTTTACCTTCCTCGCGCAGCGCACTGAACTCATCGCGCCAGCGGCCGAACGGGCACGCGTTAGCCATCCGCTCGTCAGTCAGTTCTCAGTTATTCCACGTTTCGTGCTCAGCCCGAAAACGTTTGAGCCTGTCGATGGTCAATCGAAGCTAGGCGTTTTCATAAACGTTGAAATGCAATTCGACATCGCTGCGCCGCTGGACGATCTTCAAAGTGCGAACATCGATCTCATCGGGCTGCACGTCGTGCGGCGGAAGCACGAGCCCGGCAAACGCCGCCTCGTGGGGCGCATTGCCCGAATCGAAGACAATGTCACCTATCTCTCGGAAGCGACCGACGCAACGACCGTCGAAACCGACAGCGTCAAGCTTGAAGGATCGAAGGAAAGCGTTGCCCGTTGCCTCACCACGATCCTTGGGCCCGGCCAATACCGAGGGCTTATGTCGGCGCTAGACGACGAGCAGGCAGCTTATTTCCTCGGACCTGACTTCGACGACGTTGTGTCGCGTCTCGGCGCGTTGCTCGCAAAAACGCCTTTGCCGATCGCACTCGGCCAAGAAGCCAAGATCGGCGAGCGCATCGTGCTTGCCAATAGCGACACCTCCGAGACGGTCTATATCGCGCCTCCGGTGGACTATGTGTTTGACCGCACCGGCGCGCAGAGCCACGCGTTTGCGTGGCCGGGTTTGACGCAATTCGGCCCGTTCGACCGAACCGTGTTCGCTAACAAGTCGCCACGGCTGCTCGTCGCGTTCCCGGCCTCAACGCAAGGAAAGGTGGAGACCTTTCTGCGCGCCTTTCGCGATGGTCTGGGGTCTAATCACCGCGGCTTCGCCAAAGGCTTCCGCGACCTGCTCGGGCTGGTGAACTTAGAATTTGTCATGTGTCCAGTGCCGGCCCAGATCTCGGACCGCGCGGGATCGGAGGCGGCATACCGCACCGCGATCGAGAACCGCCTCGCCGCCGGTGAAGAGGTCCAAGGCGCGATTGTCGTGCTGTTCGAAGAACATGCCCACCTGAAAGGACTGCAAAACCCTTATTTGCGAACCAAGGCCCTGCTGCTCACCCTTGGTATTCCGACACAGGAAGTGCGGATGCCAACCGTCACGCAGCTGCCCGCGTTCTTGCAGTACACCCTACAGAATTTTGCCGTCTCGGTCTACGCCAAACTCAACGGCACGCCGTGGACTGTGAATCAGGACAAGGCAATCAGCGACGAGTTGGTGCTCGGCATGGGCTTTGCGGAATTTTCCGGAAGCCGCTTCGTAGACCGGCAGCGCTTTGTCGGGATCACAACCGTTTTCAGCGGCGACGGCAATTACCTTCTCGGCAATGTCTCGAAGGAATGCAATTACGCCGACTATCCGAAGATGGTCCGTGAATCCATGTTGTCGGTGCTTCGCGAACTGAAGACGCGCAATAATTGGCGGCCGGGCGACACGGTACGCGTCATCTTCCACGCCCATCGGCCGCTGAAGCGCGTCGACGTCGGAAACATCGTGTTCGCGTGCGTCCGTGAGATTGGTGCCGAACAAGTCCTGCAGATGGCCTTCGTCACCGTTTCGCACGATCATCCCTTCATGATCATGGATCGCGCGGAAAAGGGTGAGCCCGTCAAGCGCGAGAGCGACGTGATGAAGGGCGAGTTCGCCCCCATGCGGGGCACCATCGCGCGCATCGGAAAGTCGACGCGGCTGCTCGCGACGAACTCGCACAAGCTCATCAAGCGCGCCAATTCCCCGCTGCCAGCGCCCTTGCTCATCAGCTTGCACCCCGATTCAACCTTCAAGGACGTCGACTACATTTCGGAGCAAGCTCTGAAGTTCACCAGCTTGTCGTGGCGTTCGACGCTGCCGGCGCGCACGCCGGTGACGATTTTCTACTCCGAGCGGATCGCGGAGTTGTTGGGTCGCCTCAAGGATGTGCCGGACTTCTCGACAGCCGCGCTGTCAGTGAAGCTGAAGTGGAGCCGGTGGTTCCTATGAATGGACTCGTTCTCAGTGTGGCAGCTGCTGTTCGCGAGGAGGCGGGCCGTGTACTCAGGTCATCGGTCACGTGGCCCACGGCTGCGTCAGGCCTTGCGTTCAAAATCCTGCAACGCGATGCGACGCTTGCCAGCGGACCGTTTGATCGGCCCGTCGACGAATGTTCGGCAGCCCTGTTGCGCCGTACGCCGGTTTTGGCGGCTTATGGTTACGTCATCGAACGCGTGCCCGAGCAAACTCGTGCGCTTTGGCTGGATGAGATCGAGCACCTGCGGGGCCGTGAAATATATCCCGTCGATCGGAACTCCTTCATTTTCAATCCCGTCGAGATTCTGGGCGTCGCCTTCGGCCTCTGCGGTCCGTTCGCCCTCCATGACCACCGTGAGTGGCTTGCCGGAACGATCGTGCGCGGTTTCGCTCAAAACCAATTCAAGACCAACGTGTCCCGTTTCGCGGCACTCGCCACGCTTTTCATGCTGGATAAGGACAAGGCCAAAGCGGTCAGCTTGCCGGCTGTGGCCGTCGAAGAGCTTTCGACTCACGAAGCGATTATCGCAGCCTACATCGACTTTGCGGTTGGTGTTCCCGTTGGTGCGGTCATCGGTGATCTTGAGCAGCATCTGTTGCGGAAATTGCTGACGAGTTCCGTCAGCATCAATGATGAAGCAGAAGCGGCGGCTCTCTTGGTCCTGATAGGCCGCGTCTCGGATCGCATCAGCCTTACCTCGCCTGAGACGGCTGTCGATCAAGTGGTTGCGTTGTGTCGCCGCTTTCCGCTGTTCGCCGAGCGCTTGCGCGTCCGCCAGCGGCAACGACCGAACTTTGACATTACCGACGAGTACGATGTTCAGGATTTGCTGCACGCAATACTAAAGCTGCATTTCGACGACGTCCGGCCGGAGGAGGTCACTCCAAGCTATGCTGGCTCCTCGTCGCGCGTTGACTTCCTTCTGCCCAAAGTGCGGATTGTCGTCGAAGCGAAGATGACCCGCGCGAGCCTTGGCCAGAAGGAAGTCGCAGATCAACTTATCATCGACGCCAACCGCTACCGCACCGTGCCGCACGTCGGCACGCTTATCTGCCTCGTCTATGATCCCGATAAGCGATGCCAGAATCCAGCGGCGCTCGAACGCGATGTGGAAGCCAGCGGCGCAGAATTGCGGGTTCGTGCGATCGTGTGTCCGCAGGGCCTTTAATCTGGCGGCAGGCCATCCATCGGTGTCGGCCGAGCGTTGTTATGAGCCGACCGATCTCCGTTCGGCGCCTACATGCGTCGCTAGCTGACATCAAACCATCACGGTCATCAGGTGACATGTACCCGTGTGCCATGAACAGCATGCGCGGGGGAGCCGACCGGCACAACAACTCTACCTCCGCGGTGGTAAAACCGTAGGCCTGGTTCACGAGGTCTGACAGCCGTCGTTCAATGCGCTGAACTTCCGCACGCAACCGACGTGCTGGCTCGACAGTCATGCTGTATTCGCCCTTCAGCTCTTGGATAGGCTTGCGAAGAGCTTCAGTGTTGTCGGCAAAGTCTCTCGCATGGTGGAGAGGAAGAGGGATTCGAAATGCTCGCCCCACGCTTTGCTCCGCTTCGATTGAAGCTGCCTTGTCCGCCTGTCATTGTGGCACTTTCGAACAACACGTTTTACCGTCCGTCAGCGAAAACCCAAAAAGGCACGTTGCGCTGCCCAGTCGGAGGGTAATTTCGCTATAGTTCGCATCAATCGCTTGGTGCTGAGCTGTTTTGGCTGCCGGCCATTGACGATCGCGGTGACGATGTCGGGGGCGAGCCAGCGCAAGCGAAGAACGACATACAGATAGTTCGATGTAATCTGCTCCTGGCGGGCGATTTCGCGAACCGTAAGAGATGGGTCGTCGCAAAGCCGCCGCTGAACGTCATAGGCGCGCGCGAGGACCCGCAGAAGACCCATGTCGGGCTCTCTATTGTCGTCCGTGTCTTCGACCAGAAGTTTCATTTGCTCGCCGACACGAGCCAGTTGGATGGGGGTAGTCAGCGTCAGGATGGAATCGGAGGCGCCGATCGCATGGTCAAGTGGTGTTCCCCTGTGATTTGATTCGAGGAGTGCGGTCAGTCGACTTTGCGAGATATGGATGGCGAGGCTCGTGGCTCCGATTTCCACTCGGGGAACAAGTGATTGAACATATGCTCGATTGTTATCTGGCGGTTCACCCAGTTTTTTTGCGAGCTGGCGCCCTCGCTCGATCAAATGTCGATGTCCAATCTGGCTGCGGTCCCTCTCTTCAATGGCGTCGAGCAGCTCTCCGCGGTTGGATAGGAACTTGCGGATCCGCTCCATAACGACGCTCTCGAGATCGCCTGCAGGAATGCGGCGTCGCGTCGAGTGGGCGCTTCTGCCGCCTTTCACGAGCGAGGTAGATACATAATAGCGATATCGGGTGCCCTTCTTAATCGACCAGGTGGGCGTGAGGCGCTCCCCGGCGTCGTCGAAGAGTAGGCCAGTCAGCAGGCTTTGCGCCTTGGTACTGATGCCGGCCGCCCGTTCGACACGGTTCTCGGCGAGCACGGCCTGAACGGCGTCCCAGAGCGGCTTGTCTACGATTGCCGCATGTTCGCCTGGATAGGCATTGCCCTTGTGCTTCGCCTCGCCGCGATAGGTCCGGTTCTGAAGAAGCAGATAAAGCGCCCCCTGCGAAAAGCTCTGGTTGCCGTGTACGGCTCCGTTGCGACGAACGCGGCGCTTGCTCCTGATGTCGGCAGCGTCCAGCTCCGCTTTGAGCGCATTGACCGATTTGACCCGGAGGTAGCGTCGGTAAATATCCACGACCGTCCGCGCCTCGGCTTTATTCACGACAAGCTTGCGGTCGTTCACGTCGTAGCCGAGCGGGACGATACCGCCCATCCAGATGCCTTTCTTCCGGGAGGCGGCGACCTTGTCGCGCACTCGTTCTCCGATCAATTCCCTTTCGAATTGAGCGAAGGACAAGAGGATGTTTAATGTCAGCCGTCCCATGCTGGTGGTGGTATTGAATTGTTGGGTAACGGAGACGAATGAGACGCCACGACGGTCGAACACCTCGACCAGCTTTGCAAAACCCGAGAGCGCGCGGGTCAGTCGGTCGACCTTATAGACCACGACCACATCGATCCGCCCAGCCTCGATGTCGGAGAGCAGCCGTTGCAAGGCAGGGCGTTCGAGCGAACCGCCGGAATATCCGCCGTCGTCATAGGTGGTCGGAAGAAGTGTCCAGCCCTCGTGCTTTTGCGATTGGACAAAGGCGGTACAGGCCTCGCGTTGGGCATCGAGAGTGTTGAAGTCCTGTTCCAAACCCTCTTCGGTGGATTTGCGGGTGTAAACGGCACAGCGGGATCGTTGGACGGACCGGCGCGAAGACTGGCGGGTGTCAGCCATTATCGCCTCCGCTCACCGGTTTCGCGCCCTTCGCATGAAGACCGAAGAAGCGCGGCCCGGACCAATGAGATCCTGTGATCTCTTTGGCGATTTGGGTGAGGGACGAATAGTTCGTTCCGCCATACGCGAACCCATTCTCGGTGACGGTCACAGTATGGGTGCGACCGTGCCATTGGCGGATAAGGCGGGCACCAGGTTTCAAAGCGAGATTTGGGGAAGGTCCGACCCGTCCTGTGGTCCGCAAGGTCTGGGCCAGTGTCTGCAGCTTGCGCAGTGTCGCCTTGCCGAGCCCGCCGTGCTCCATTTCCTGGCGTCGGTAGGCGATACCGAGGACCAAGAGATCCTGACTGAGCTTGGGTGGCTCGCTCTTATAAAGACGTCGCCATTCGCGACGCAGATCGTCCAGGCTCTCGCGTGCCTGAACAACCTGCGATGCTTGCGAGGCCGGCGTCGTCGCATGGACGGTTCGCCGAGCCATGGTCACGCCGCTCGGCGGTTAGGTTTCGTGGCTTTAGACTTGGGCTTATCCGGAGTCTTAGGTTTATCCGGCTTGTTTGGGGCAATCCGGTACAACCGATCTTGATCTTTGGGCTTCTGCGATTCTAGTGCCAGACCAAGCTTCTTGCGCACAACGCCAGCGAAAAAGCCGCGCACGGAATGTTGCTGCCAGCTCGTCGCCTTCATGATCGCTGCAATCGTTGCGCCCTCCGGCTGGCGCAACATCTCAATAACATCAGATTGCTTGGAACTCGCACGCTGCTTTGACGAGATCGTCTCACTAGGGGCGATTGCTTTGCTTTGCTTCTTAGGGGCCGGCGTCGCCTGCTTGGCTTTGGGGGTAGCGATACGCTTAGTCATCTTGAACTCCTCTTGCTGATGGACGGTCATGCCGTCACCACCAAAGCCCCGCGAACGCTCGAGGGCGTGGGCGGGGGCGAGGAGTTCATGCAGCGGTAGGTCAGTCCTTATGCATCCGATCAATCATACTGGCAGAATCATGAAGGCGTATTCAGTCATACTGAACTCCTCGATGCGGCGCGCATTTCGATGATCTTTTGATATTGCGGGTACGGCCGCCCTGGCGATACCGGCAGTGTGGTCCAGCCTTTGCGCATCTCTCGGCCATAGAAACTCAGTCCATCGATAGTCTCTTGACCACCACACACGCTCTGTCTCGAAGCGAAGTCGAGCGAATTGTGAGCAATCTTGTGGCTCATTTCAGCGATGGCGGATCACTGTTGGAAAAGCCGATCACGAGCTCTAGCTCCGGCAAAAACCGCTGCGCGTCCTAGACAGGCCGAGCCGTTCCGAGTAGACGGCATCCCCTTAGGAAGGGAACCATCATGGCCAAGATGTCTAAAACCCAACTGATTGATGCAGTCGCGGAAGTCAGCCAGTTGCAAAAGAACGATGTTAAAACGTTGCTCGAAGCCCTCACTGAGGTTGGTTACAAGGAATTGAGAGAATCTGGGAAGTTTACGCTCCCGGGTTTCGCGAAGTTTTCGGTTGTCAACAAGCCCGCGACAGAGGCGCGTACCGGCATCAATCCATTTACGAAAGAGCCGATGGAATTCCAGGCGAAGCCCGCGAGCAAGACCGTGAAGGCGGCTCCCTTGAAAGTCGCAAGAGACGCGGTCTGATGTTAGACTGCGGTGTTTATTGAAGGAGGGCCATATGCCAAGCGGTACAGTTAAGTGGTTCAACGGGACCAAGGGCTTCGGATTCATTCAGCCAGACGACGGCGGCAAGGATGTGTTTGTGCACGTGTCCGCGGTGGAAAAGGCTGGGATGAGAGGCCTGAACGAAGGTCAGAAGGTTCAATACGACATCGTCGCCAGTCGCGGCAAAGAGTCTGCGGAAAACCTGAGGGGCTGATCCGAGAAGCCCAGCTAAAACCGGGCTTTTAATATTTTCAAAGAGCAGCGCGATCGGACACACCGCGATCCAAGAGGTGGGTTTGCTTGCCGGGTTGGATGTTTGAGCGCAGTGGTCCCTACCACACGTGCCTGAATCTCGCGGCCGTGGGTATTACCAGGGTAAGCCGATGGTCACTCGCAATGAACGCTTGGCTGAGTTCACAACGGAAGGCTCGCCGCTCGCCGGCAAGCCTATGGAATTGTTATGTGAGGACAAGTCCGGTACGTATCTGCTCCCGTTCGCTTGCTATTGGGAATCCGACGCGTGGCACAACTCTTATACTGATGCAGCGCTTGACGTGTCTGTAATTGGTTGGCGAGCTTGGGAGTATCCCCCGGACTAGGTCAAGTGTCGTCGAGGGTCGGCCTGTACTTCTTTGCGAAAAGTGGCAGCTAAGTCTGGCCCATTTTTCTGATAGCGTCCGTCCCGGACTGAAGCATCAGGTCATACATTTCTCCGTACCGCTGTATAGCGTCTTGCAGCATGCCCATAGTGCGTTGGTGATACTCGTCAGTCTTGGCATCGCGGCTGGTATAAGTGCGGCGAATTTCAGCTATCTCGCTCAGCCTGTTTTTTGCTTCATCCAAAGCGCCGCCCAAACTGCCAAGCAGTTTCCCAGCGAGTTCGTACTGTTCCTGCAACTTTTGCAAATCGATCTCTTGGCTCACGTCCGTCTCCATAAGAGTGTGTTAGTCAGTCGTTGTCCCTGCGACTTACCCGATCTGTCCTAAAGGAATGACGCGCTTCGCGATTTTGATCGTTGCTCGTTCCGATTCTTACTCGCAAATTTGTACAATGGTTCCCCGGTGTTGGATTCAGCGGGCCTTGGTAGAGCTTACAGCTCATCTAGGTTGTCGGGCACTTCACCGAACGATTGCAAAATTGTCGCGTCCGCGAAATTCCCTACGTTGGGATCGCCGGTGCGTTTGAATGCGAGTGCGCCGATGTGTTCGGGCTTTCGCGACATTGTTTCCGCCAGCCGCACTGCAGCCCGCTCGTTCGGCATTTCTTGCCCTTGACCGGGTACAACTGTGTCGTCCGCCCGCAGGAACGGCAGCGCGACGTAGTAAGTCACCGACATGGCCTAGCGTCCCCTAAACGCGATCTTTCGTCTTGATAGCTTCACTGGCTAGCCGCGCGGCCTTCTGTCGCGTCATCCGTTCCAGAATTTCCTGACCGCACGCGTCGTGTTCTTCCGCAGCCGGCATTCGATCCCTGGTGGTCCTAACCGACGAAGGTTTTCGGACGTTCAAGGATACAGTCGACTAAATGTTCGCATTTTGTTCTATCAGATACAAACTGGCCTTCCAAGGGGGATTGCCGAACAAGCGAACTCCGGGTTCAACAGCTTGCGGCCCTGAAGCCGGAACGGCTGTTAAGCCCCACCTGAGGCTTGGCCTCGGGGGAACAAAGACAAAGGTAAGGCCAGTCAGGCGGTGAGGTAGCCGCACTGCTTCATGAACCACGTCCAGGCGAAACCGAAAGCCAGCCCCATCATGCAGAAAATGGCGATGTTGACAGGGGAGAAGTCTGCGCTCCACCAGACCATGAACCCGGCCCAGAAGACGGCCATACAGACAGAGATGAGGATGAGTTTCGTTCGCGCCTCCTGACTGTTTTGTCGGAAGGGGACTATTTCAGGGTCAAATGTCTGACAGCTTCACATACCAGTCCGCGTATGGAGTGTTCCTCACAAGATACCGATTGAAGTCCGGCCCTTTCCACCAGGGGGGGCCGCGCTCTCCCAGAGCCCGTTTCGCTTTATCGACCCCAGCTCGATCACGCTCTCGTCTCGCTGTCATCAATGCGCGAACGAGCTTTTGTCGCTTGGCCTCGGGAAGGTTAGGGTTGCGGCCAGTTGTGAAGAGCGGGGCGGTGCGCCGAGTTTGCATTCACAGATCGCGCCCCGTCCTGGATAGCTCTCCCCGCCGGTACTCCAGCCGGATGACCGGCTCAAAGTCGGCTCTGGTCAAATTCGAGCGTTATGATCTGTTGTCACGATAGGCAAGAAGCCTCAGGGCATTGAAGACGACGAGCAGCGTCGATCCCTCATGGACTGCGACCGCCGGGCCGATGCCGAGACCGAGGATAGTCGCGGGTACCAGCAGCGCAACCACGCCAAGGCTGACGACGACGTTCTGCAGGATCACCGAGCGGGTGGTGCGGCTCAGTCCGACCGCGAATGGCAGGTTGGCGAGATCGTCGGCCATCAGGGCGACGTCGGCGGTCTCCATCGCCACATCGGATCCGGCAGCGCCCATGACGATGCCGACCGTCGCATTGGCCATCGCCGGCGCGTCGTTGACGCCGTCGCCGACCATCGCGACCTTCTCCTCGGCGCGGAGCTTCTTGATCGCCTTGACTTTGCCCTCCGGCATCAGATCGCCCCACGCTTCGTCGAGGCCGACTTCGCGTGCTACCGCTTCGGCGACCTTCTGGTGGTCGCCGGAGATCATGATCATCCGGCGGATGCCGAGCGCACGCAGTCGCGCCAGCGCCGGTTTCGCGGCCGCGCGTGGAGTGTCCATCAGCCCGATCGCGCCGAGGTCGCGGTTGCCCTGGCGCACGACCATGGTCGTGCGCCCATTCTCGCGCAGTGACGCGATCGCTTCCTGCATCGGCGGTGAGAGCGGCGGTATACCCTCGGTGCCGAACATCTCGGCCTTGCCAATCAGCACCTTGACGCCGTCAATGGTCGCGGCGACGCCACGCCCGGTCAGGCTTTCAAGATCGCTGGCGTGCGGGACTGCGACCTCGCCGAGGCGCTCGCGGCCGTCTCGCGCGATGGCGCGGGCCAGCGGATGGTCGCTCAAACTCTCGACGGCGACGGCCACCAAAAGCAATTCTTTCTCCGCGATGCCCGGGGCGGACACGACGTCGGTGATACGAGGCTTTCCAGCTGTCAGGGTGCCGGTCTTGTCGAAAGCAATCGCCGAAAGTGAGCCAAGATTCTCGAGCGGTCCGCCACCCTTCACCAGCACGCCGCCGCGCGCCGCCCGTGCAACACCCGACAGGACGGCACTCGGAGTGGTGATTGCAAGCGCGCAGGGGCTGGCGGCGACCAGCACAGCCATGGCGCGATAGAAGCTGTCGCGGAACGGCTCGTCGATCACCACCCACGCGAAGAGGAGCAGCACCGCTAGCGCCAACACAACCGGCACGAAGACGCGCTCAAACTTCTCAGTGAGGCGCTGAGTTGGCGATTTCTGCGTCTCGGCCTCGTTGACCATGCGGACGACCTTGGCAAGCGTGCTGTCGGTAGATTTACGCGTGACTTCGATCTCAATGCCGCCGCTGCCGTTGATGGTGCCGGCGAACACGCGGTGGGCGGCTTCGACCTTGTCTGGGTTCGCACGCGCCACTGCCACGTCGGCGACGGGCTGCTTATCGGCGGGGATGCTCTCGCCGGTTACCGGGGCTTGGTTTACGCTGCTCTCGCCGGCCACCACGAAGCCGTCCGCGGGGAGCCGCGCGTCGGGCTTGACCAAGACAACGTCGCCGACGGCGAGCTCTTCGACCGGTATTTCCCGCAAGTCTCCATCGCGACGTACTAGCGCCGTACGGGGCGCGAGTTCCGCCAGTGCCTCGATCGCGCGTTTGGCGCGGCCCATCGCGTAGTGCTCGAGCGCATGGCCGAGGCTGAACAAGAACAGCAGCAGCGCACCTTCTGCCCATGCGCCGAGCGCGGCGGCGCCGGCCGCGGCAACCAGCATCAGCGTATCGATCTCAAACCGCTTCAGGCGCAGATTGTCGATCGCCTCGCGCAGCGTGAAGAAACCGCCGAAGACATAGGCGCCAAGATACAAGGCGAGCGGTAGCCAATCCGGTGCTTCAAGCAACCGCCCTATAAGGTAACCGCAGGCGAGCAGTCCGCCGCAGGTTAGCGCGAAGATAAGCTCAGTGTTCGGTCCGAGAATGCCGCCTTCATGATCGTGCCCGTCCTCGCCCGCACCATGTTTCCCCGGCGGGTGCGCATGTGCGGCATGCTTCTCAGCGCTCAAGCTCGGCTCTGCGGCAGTACCAATTCGCATCCTGTTCAGTTCTCGGGCGAGCGACGCCTCCGAGGTGGCTGACCGATCGAATTCGACGCGCACGGTTCCGCCGGCACTAGCTTCCGCCTCCAAGACACCGGGCAGCGCGCGCAACTTTTCGGCGATGGTCTGCGCCCGCCGTTCGTGCGGAATGTCGAGCCGCCACGTCGCGTGTCCAAAACGCTCCGAAATGTTCGCGCCGGCGGCCGCGACAAGTTTTCGGATACGCTGCAGCGATAGGATCGCGGGGTCGAAATGAATGCAGAGCTGCGCCGCCCGTCCTTCCTGCGCCGGAACAACATGCGCGTTTTCGACGCCTTCGCGCCCGCGCATTTCCGATATTAGCCTGTCGACGCACCGATCGGCGGTATCGGTCACCTCCGGCAGCAGGATCGGGATGTCTAGGCGCAGCTTTTCGCTCATTCTTTGACCTTTTACGGCGTTCGAAGTGCTGACCGAATGGTCATCCCAAAGGCAATGGAGTGCCGTCAGTCTGAACTTCCTACACATTGCGCATTCACGCCAACATAACTCGATGCCGGTGCGTGGATCATGCGCAATAGTCGCCATTATCAGGGTAGCGTGTTGGCGCCGACGGAGCTAAAACCACACAAGCCTCAGCGATACGTCCATTATTGTGCCCTAGACGGGACGCGGCCATTCGGGGTGGATACTATCGATAAGGAAAGTGTGAGTGTGGCTACGCCGCTTTGAGGTCCGCACGCTCTCGCCGAGATGCGGATGTTCCGCGGGCAGATTGTCGTGTGTATGCTCCAGACGCTCGGGATCGCTTACGGGCCAAATCCTTGCCGCGACCGCCAGTGCTACGGCGGCTGCGATAGCGAGGACGAGGAACGTCGCCGAGAGGCCGAACGTGGCGCCCAGCCAACCGGCCATCGGGTACGTGATAAGCCAGCAAGCATGTGATAACGCGAACTGTGCAGCGAACAGAGCAGGCCGGTCTTCCGCGTTAGACGAGCGCCGCAGCAACCGCCCGGATGGCGTCTGCGCAAGCGCGTAGCCGAGCCCGATCGCGAACCACAGCGGCAAGAGTAGATAGAAATTTGGCAGCATCGACCCCATGAAAAGGCCAATAGTAAGCGTGCCCGCTCCAGCTAGCATCGCTGTTCGATCAGGTAAGGACTCCAATAGTCGTGGAAGGATCAGGGCAGCGACCATAGAGCCTCCCCCGAAAGCCGCTAGCGCCAGCGCTGTGGCGCGTTGATCTAGACCGAAAGTCGACTGGACCAGCACTACGGTGTTCACAATCACCATTGCGCTTGCTGCAGCTACGGCGAACGTAACCGCAAGAAGGCCGCGCAGCCTAGGCGTTGCCAGATAAATCCAGATACCGCGCGTTGTACGATCATAGATGCCTCTCGGCTCAGCCGGTTTGGGGCTTGGCAGTATAACCGATACCACGAGTGCTGCTGAGGCGATGAATCCGACCGCCGTTCCTGCGAAAAGGCTATGGAAATTGATGAGGGTTAGCAACACTGCCGCGAGCATCGGGCTCGCGACGCTTTCCATGTCATAGGCCAGGCGGGATAAAGACAGCGCCCGGGTATAGTCCTTTTCATCGGGGAGCACGTCGGGAATGGTGGCCTGAAACGTGGGCGTGAACGCCGCGGAAGCGGACTGCAGCACAAAGATGAGTACATAGATTTCCCATATCTGCGAGATGAAGGGTAGCAGGAGTGCTACCGCCGCGCGGATAAGGTCCAGTGCCACGAGCATGGCGCGTCGGGGCAAGCGTTCAGCAAACGCCGCTGCAATTGGTGCGACGCCGACATAGGCAATCATCTTGATTGCCAGTGCGGTGCCGAGCACTGCGCCTGCGTCCGCGCCGGCCAGGTCGTAAGCGAGCAGGCTCAGGGCAACTGTTGCCAGCCCGGTGCCAACAAGTGCTATCACCTGCGCAAGGAAAAGGTGCCGGTAAGTACGGTTGGCGAGGACCTTCAACAAATCTGTTCTTCTTTATGCGGCTTGCCGGTTTGCATCGTCCACCTTAGCTTTTTGACGGCTTCTCCTGTGGAACGCTATTGTTGGCGTATGTAAGAGATGCGCGTCGTGTAATCAGGCCCCCCGCTACAGGACTGGAAGTCTCGTTTCTCTTTTTGCTAGTTAGGAGCAAGGTGGCGTGGGTGCCGATGCTCTCAACTGCACGAAAGCCTATTGAGTCCTCTTATGAGTTAGCGATAAGCATCTTAGAACCCGCAGCGAATAGCAGCGCAACTAATATCACTCGCAAGATCGGGGCCGACAAATGTCTTGATCCGAACCAGGACCCGATAAACGCACCGATCGCCACCACGACAAGCCACACCGGAAGTTCCGCCGGCAAGGCTGCTATCTTGGTCCACGCACCGGCCAAGGCTGCGGCCGAATTTAGGAGATTGAAGGAGGCCGAAACAGCGGAGGCTTGACGCGTCCCCACCCAACCGAATGCAAGCACGAGCGGTGCGAGGAAAATTCCGCCGCCAACGCCGGTCACGCCTGCAACGAATCCGATCACCCCGCCAGTCAGAAGCGAGACCACGAATGGTGGATTTTTCGGCGCGTTCTCATCGCGCTGCTTTGCGGATCGCAGAGAATACAATGTTTGAGCAGAGGCGAAAATAAGCAGCGCGCCGACGACAGGCTGATAGATTGCGGGCGCAAGGTTTGTGGCGCCACCTAGCACAGAAAACGGTACACCTAAGATCGCGAAGGGGTAACAGACGCGCCATGTAAGCAAGCCAACCCGATAGAATTGAAAGCAGCCGATTGCCGCAACGAGGATGTTAAGCGAAAGCGCAGTCGGCTTGATAGTGTCAGGACTAAACCCCATCAAACCCATGACGGCAATGTAGCCGGTGCCGCCTGCTTGCCCAACGGATGCATAGAGAACAGAAACGATCAGCAATAAAGCAGGAAAAACAAGGTGGTCGAACGTAAAAGTCATTGTCCTATTTGATGCCGCACTACTGCTTCCAATAGCGCAAGGCTTGCCTTGGTGCCATCGCCTTCGCCTTTTTCGAAGTCTATCTCGCTCCTCCCCAACGTGTTCGTTACGTGCGCGAAACAAAGCACGTTCGCTTGTCTAGCGCAGGCGAAACTGTAAAGAGCTGCCGCCTCCATCTCCACGGCAAGAATTCCAAGAGCCTGCGCGTTTTTGATTGCCGCTGCAGTTTCGCGAAAGGGCGCATCGGTTGTCCAACTTGCTCCGACAATTTCCGGGAGGCCTGCCGCAGCAAGCGCCGCACGCCCCAGTTCAATCAGGGCGGGGTCAGCTCTGGCGAATGTAGTCGGTTCGGCATAGTGATAACTTGTACCTTCGTCCCTCAACGCCCGATCAATCGCAACGAAATATGGAGGCGTCCCGGCGGGCGTCACTTGTCCTGCGGAAGTGATGCTGACCAGAAAATCACAGCCGCTCGCAAACAATTCTTCCGCAACCAGCACGGCAAACGGCGCTCCAACCGCATGCCCCAAAATGCCCACGTCACGGTCTGCAAGCGTTAATACGTCGAGCTTGGTGTGATAGCAGGGCCAAGCTTCGAAGGTGCGAGCCCGCCCTGTGCTACGAAGGAACGCGACTATATCGCCATCCGGGTCAAGGACACAGAGTTTGGGAACGTTCGTGTACTCCAAACCCTTTTGCCGACGCGATTCCCGCAAAAGCGCCTTCGGATCAAAAAGGGACTCATCTTTCGGATTCTTGTTGTCGAGTATTGGCGTCATTTGTTGGGCCGCTCGAATATCGCTACATAGTGATGGGGCGAAACATCCGTTGCCTTAGCGAAGACCAATCCCGATCCTTCGACGGATTCTATCGTCGCTTCAGGCGACATTCTCAATTCTGCTTTTGGCCCCCGCGGCTCACCCAACACCTTAGTGTCCTCGCGGAGCCGTGGATGCCAATTTACAATGGCCAACTTGCCGCCGGGTTTGAGAACGTTATAAATCACGCGGCAGAGTTGCAGTTGATCCGGTACGCCGTGATATGCGTTCGCTAAGAAAACGAAATCCACGGGCGAAGGGAGAAGGCGGAGAAGGTCATAGGCATCGCCCGCGACAAATGTACAGTTTGCGATTCCGGCTTCATCAAGACGGGTCTTCGCAAGCTTCAACAGGGTAGGATCAATATCGACGGCAAAGACGTGGCGGGACCGCTGCGCAATTGTCCGTGTGAACCAACCATCCCCTGAGCACAGGTCCACGACGTCGATGCCCTGGGCCAAGTCAGAGAGAACCAACACGGAGTTTGGATCGGGCCACAACGCTTCCCACCAGCCCGCATCGGGCATCCCCGTGCCTTCAAAAAATCCAGGAACACTCATCAGCGTGGCTCCGCTATGATGGCCATTCTACTGCAAGGGATAGCAAAGCGCCTGTAGTATCCTAGCGGTCGGGCCGAAAGCCTTCAATTCTCCAGGCGCCGAGCCAAAGACACGATTTTATGACTGCGCCGTAGGCAGCGTATGCCCGTGTCGCCGCTTCGCATTTGACGAGGGTGAGCGCGTACGCGAACAAGATCACTGCGAACCGGGCCACCATGTCGACTTGCCAAGTCGTAGCCGTGCGCCGGAAGCGTCCTGTGAATGTACTTAGCCATTCGGAATGTCCTTGTGTCCTCCATCACGTGCCATTGAGCATTTTCGGTCTCACTCAGGATTGTTGCGCGCCGTCGGCAAAGTCACTCTTCAGTTGCTCCGCGCAAAACTCGGACATAAACGCTGCGGCGTGCTAGTGGAAACGCATGCGGAGTCAAATCGATGCCATCTTCGACCCCTGAAGGTCGTCCGCCCATTATCCCGCCCATGCAACTCTGCATTCATGCAAGATCGTTCTTCTGCGCTTCGGCATTTGCCGCGACCTCTGTCGTAAATCGCGCGCAACTGGACGCGCCTTTACTGTTCGTTCATGCGCGGGTGAACCGGCTAGGAGGCTTGCTGAGGCTCAAGCGGCGGTCCGATCGCCTCAGCGTCGATGTGGTAGTCTTTGAAGCCCAAGGTCGTCGTAAACCCGTCCGAGATTTCTCGACCAGTAATTCATGTCGATCTTGAACCTCGCTTCGACTTTGTGCACATCGGTCTCCTCATAACGACCGTCAGAGCGCGTCACGAATGCGCTTCGCAATGCGGCGGCCATGGACACAACAAAAATTTCATTCAAGTCGTGTGCTGTGTGGCAGACAATTACAAACGCGATACCGCGGCCACCCTTGTGGGGTACATTGAAAGAAAGTACGTCGCCATTTTCAGAAGGGAGGCGCACGGACACTTGGCGGAAAGCGCAGTCGTCAAACATTTGCCGAATGTTCAAGGCCGCGCAGAGCAGCCCGAAATCGACATGGTGTCCTTCTTGGAACACGATCGAAACCAACTCCTGAAGTTCCGATTCGGTGATTCCCGCCGGAACGCTCTCCACAGTGGCGCCGAGGTGGTGCTGCAACGGTCTTTCTGCTCTTGCTGGCTGGCTGACGATGACGGCCAGCCAGCAGACAACAACGAGCCGAAGCATACACGCAACAGTCAGGCGTGGCACGTCAACGGGTCACCTCTCCATCGTAAAGCGAGCCTGCCCGGATTTCCCCGCCGGCGTCTTGAGCATCAGCGTCACGCTGGATTTTGGGGCCACAGCCTTCTTGGTATCACCCTTAAGCGCATTGTCGGCTTCCGAGAGTTTGACGGTTTCCTTATCGCTGCCGTTCGCAATCAGGACCGAACCCGTCATGCCTTTTGCGCTGAGCGGCTTGTTGTTCTCGTCCAGGATATTGAACGTCACCGTGGTCCCAGCCGCGACGAATTCGGCGTGTACGCCGGCCACGTCTTCGACAGGACCTCCGTTTGGACCCTTATGTGCGCCGTGCTTGTGTTGCGCAGACGCGCTGCTAACCAGTGCCAGCGAAAGCGCCGCAGCTAAAAGAAACTTCATGAATGTGCTCCTTGTTGAGAGGTTTCGGGGGTAGGCGTCGTTACAGCAGGCGTGATTTCGCGCCTGAACAGGACGTAGAGCGCCGGCAAAACCAGCAGCGTCAGGATGGTCGACGAAATGATTCCGCCGATGACGACGGTTGCTAACGGACGTTGCACTTCGGCACCGGCACCGGTAGCGATGGCCATAGGTACGAATCCGAAAGAAGCGACCATGGCTGTCATCAGCACCGGTCTCAAGCGGGTTAGCGCGCCTTCCGTCACAGCTTCAAGCAAAGGCCGTCCCTCCTCACGCAGGCGCTCAATGAACGCGATGATGACCAGGCCGTTAAGCACGGCGACGCCGGAGAGTGCGATGAAGCCAATGCCGGCGCTGATCGACAAGGGAATGCCGCGTAAGACGAGCGCGAGGATGCCGCCCGTGAGTGCAAGCGGGACGCCGCTAAAGACGAGCGCAGCATTCGCTGCCGAACCCAGACTCATAAAAAGCAACATGAAGATGAGCAGCAGCGCGATCGGCACCACAAGCGTCAACCGCTTGGTAGCTGATACCAGTTGTTCGAACTGGCCGCCCCATCCAATCCAGTAGCCTGGTGGCAGCTTTACCTTTTCCGCCACCGCCCGCTGCGCCTCTGCGACGAACGATCCGAGATCGCGATCCCTGACATTGGCGGTGACGACCACACGGCGCTTGCCGTCCTCGCGACTGATTTGATTGGGCCCAGGGGCTACGTCGATGCTAGCGACGGCCGATAGGGGGATGTAGCGCATGCGTAAGAGAGGTGAGTTGCCGAACACAGCCTTCACCGAGCTCGTCTGGCTCTCTGCCGCGGGGGGCAAGGGAATTGGCAAAGAGCGGATGGCGTCGAGGTCAGCACGAAGGTGTTCAGGCAGGCGCACGACTAGGTCGAAGCGGCGGTCGCCTTCAAATACGAGCCCGACATCCTTGCCGCCGACGGCGATTTCGACAATTGACTGAACATCTTGGGCACTGAGCCCGTAGCGCGCCAATGCTCCCCGGTCCAACCTGATGGTCATAACCGGTAGGCCGGACACTTGCTCGGTCTTCGTATCCGCAGCGCCGGGAATGGCTTGCACAACCGATTGAACCTGGTTGGCAATTTGCAGGAGCGTATCGAGTTCATCGCCGAATACCTTCACGCCGACGTCGCTGCGCACGCCGGAAATCAGCTCGTTAAAGCGCATTTGTATCGGCTGGGTGAACTCGTAGTTGTTGCCCGGCACGTCCTCCACCCTGGCCTGGAGCGCTTTCAGCAGGTCGGCCTTGGTGCGCGAAGGATCGGGCCATTCGCCGCGCGGTTTGAGCATGATGAATGTATCAGCGACGTTCGGCGGCATCGGGTCGGTCGCTACCTCCGCTGTGCCAATCTTCGAAAACACCTCTTTCACTTCTGGAAATTCGGCAATGACCTTCTCCAACTTAAGCTGCATATCGACGGCCTGGGTGAGGCTCGTCCCGGGAATGCGCATGGCGTGCGTGGCAATATCGCCCTCATCTAGACTCGGAATGAACTCGCCTCCCATGCGCGATGCCACGATACCGGTCATCACCATCAGGAAAACCGCAAACATCGCGACCGGTATACGGTTGCGGATCGAAACATGCAGCAACGGTGTGTATATGCGCCGGGCGCCGCGCATGAACCAGTTTTCATGCTCTTTCACGCGGCCGGTCACGAACAAAGCAATGGCGGCGGGAACGAAAGTAATCGAAAGCAGCGACGCGCCGGCCAGTGCCATCAACACTGTGATGGCCATCGGGGTGAACATCTTGCCCTCGACACCTGTGAGGGTCAGGACCGGCAAGTAGACGACCGCGATGATTGTCATCCCAAAGAGACTCGGGCGGACGACCTCTTGTGCACCCGCAAGAATCGTCGCAAAGCGTTCTTCGCGTGTCAGGAGGCGACCCTTCTGGTGCTGGGCTTGGGCGAGCAGCCGCAGACAATTCTCAACAATAATCACCGCGCCGTCGATAATGATGCCGAAGTCAATGGCACCCAGGCTCATCAGGTTTGCGCTGACCTTCTTCTCAACCATACCCGTGACCGCAATCAGCATCGAAAGCGGAATGACGCAGGCGGTAACGATAGCGGCGCGAATGTTGCCAAGCAGGAGGAAAAGGATGGCGATAACGAGCAGGGCGCCTTCGATGAGGTTTTTTTCCACCGTTGCAATCGTCGCCTCGACCAGTGTGGTTCGGTCGTAAACCTTGGTCGCCACGATGCCATCGGGCAGCGACTTATTGACGTTATCGAGACGGGCTGAGACCCGTTGGGCCACTTCGCGGGAGTTATCGCCGATGAGGAGCATGGCGGTGCCAATCACTGCCTCTTCGCCGCTGAGCGTTCCCGCGCCCGTCCTAAGTTCCTTGCCTTCGGTGACCTCGGCGACGTCGCTGATACGGATGGGCACGCCCTGATGCGAACCAATAACGACGTCCTTGATGTCCGCGATGTTGGCGACCTGTGCGGGCGTACGCACTAGGTATTGCTCACCATTGCGCTCGATATAGCCTGCACCGACGTTCGCGTTGTTCGCGGCCAGCGCGGTCATCACATCGCGGAATGACAGCTTGTAGGCCAATAGCTTCGCAGGGTCCGGCAGGACGTGGAATTGCTTTTCGTATCCGCCGATAGTGTTGACCTCGACAATGCCGGGGACCGTTCTAAGTTGCGGCTTAATGATCCAGTCCTGGATGGTCCTCAGATCCGTGGCCGTATACGGCTTTCCGTCGGCATTGACCGCGCCGGGCTTGGCCGCAACCGCGTACATGAAAATTTCGCCAAGGCCCGTTGAAATCGGGCCCATCGCCGTCTGAGTTCCGGGGGGCAGTTGGTCCTTGACCTGCTGGATGCGTTCATTGACCAGTTGTCGCGCGAAATAAATGTCAGTGCCATCACGGAACACCACAGTGACTTGGCTAAGTCCGTAGCGAGACAGAGACCTGGTATATTGCAGGTGAGGAAGTCCGCCCATCCCCGTTTCAATCGGGAAAGTTATTCGCTGCTCGACCTCAAGCGGGGAGTATCCGGGTGCAGTGGTGTTAATCTGAACCTGGACGTTGGTGATGTCGGGTACCGCGTCGATTGGAAGCCGCGTGAAGTTCCAGGCGCCCAGAGCACCGACCCCCAGTGTCGCGAACAGGACTAGCCACCGTTGCCGGATTGAAAACTCAAGGATGCGATCGATCATGAACTGTCGGCCTCTCAGTGGTCGTGCGCTGCGGTCGCTTTCGCGATTTCAGCCTTGACCACAAAACTGTTTTTGGCGGCGTACACGTCACCCGGCTCCAAACCGAATGTAACCTCTACTTGGTCACCATCGCGCTCGCCTAGTTCGACATCGCGCGGCTCGAATTTCTCGCCGGAGCGTACGAACACAACGGTCCGGTTCTCAAACGTCTGCAGCGCGCCGAGTTTGATCGCGAGTTCGACCGGCCTTTCAGCCATGACCACGCGACCGGCCACGAACAGGCCCGGACGGAGGCGGCCATCTGGATTGGGGACTACCGCTCGCGCAAGCGCGCTTTGCGTTTCGCTCGAACCGACCGGCGACAGGTATGACAGGTTGGTTTTGATCGGTGGAGAGCCGTCGTCGATATCCAAAAGGACGGTGTCGCCTAATTTCACCCGCTTGAGATCTCGGCGGGGAATTGCAAAATCGGCCCATACGGTTGACAGGTCCGCAACCACGAAGGCGGGCTTCTGTTCAGAGACGTACTCGCCCAGAGTCACCTGCCGATCGACAATTGTTCCGACAATTGGGGAGCGAAGTTCGTAAGTGGTCAGGCTCTGATTGCTTTCGACGGTTGCGAGAAGGTCGTTCTTGCTGACCTTGTCACCGATGCGCTTGACCACCGAACGAACCACGCCCGGAAATCGCGGCGTGATCGCGACCACCGCTTCTTGGTTAGTTTGCAGGATGCCGTTGATCCTGAATGAGTCGCGAAGCATTGCCGGGCCCGCGGTATCGAGCTCGATTCCCGCCGCGGCTACCTTGGCATCACTCATGACTGCGCCGTCCGCGTGGGCCTCCTCGCCATGTCCATGGCCGCCGCTAGGCGCCTTACCTACCGATGCGGGGAGCATGCGTACCGCACCGTACCCCGCGGCGACGAAAAGCGCGGCAAGCAACAGAAATTTCAAGGCAGCTTTCATTTTGGTCTCGCGACATTCAGCATGAATGGTCGGCCCACGAGACCTTCAATGGTCGTGACCGCCGTGTGAAAAATCAACAACGCTTCTTGTTCGCGGATAGCGGCTTGTGTGGCCGAGGCTTGCACATCAAGCACTTCAAGCAGGGAGAATCGTCCCTGCGAATAACCGCCTTCAATTCCTTCGACGGCCTTGCGAGAGTTCGGCAGCGCCGAGCTGCGAAGCAAACTAATTTCAGCGAGCGCGCCCTGAATGGCGTCGTACGACCGGCCGGCAATCGAAATCAGTGATGCTCGATTGACGTCGCGATCAGCCTGGCTCTTTTGCAGGCTTTCTTGAGCCGCGATTATGTCGCCCCGATTTTGGTCCCACACCGGAATCGGAATGGAGATGCCAAGGCGCACGGCGTTGTCACCGGTTTCGTTATAATGACGCCATCCGCCCGATACCCGTATATCAGGCATTGGCTTGAGCCGTGCCGTCAGCAGCTCCGCCTCGCGTTGCGCGCGCACGGCCGTCCAACGCATGAGCTGCGGGTTGCCGTCTATCGCCCCCAGCACTGTCTGAAATGCCGGCGGTCGCCCGATGAGGGCAAACTGCCCAGTTACGCTCGTAAACCGTGGTACCCGATCGCCCATCAGAACTGCAAGATCGCGGCGTGCAGTCGCCAGCGCGGTCTTAGCACGCTCGCGTTCGACACGCACAAGGTCGACTGCGACCTGAGCACGAGCCACTTCGGCCGGGGACGATGCACCCGCATCGACGCGGCGCTGCAAAAGGGGCGTCATGCGGTCGAGGCCAGAGATTTGGGCGTCATAGATTTGGACGCGGCGTTGTGCACTCAGTACCGTCACAAACGCGGTGGCGGTTTCTGACGCGATTTCCAAACGCGTGGCTTGTCGTTGCCAATACGCGCTGTCGAGTTCTGCTGCGCCTGCTGCGATGCGGGCGCCGCGCTTGCCGCCAAGTTCTATGAGTTGGCTGAGCTGGAGAGTGGTCTCCGCCATCCGCGTGCCCGCGTACTCGTTCGTGCCGAACGCATCATCGAGTTCAAACGAAAGCTCGGGGTTCGGTATGGCACCCGCCTGGATGCGCCGGCCTGTCGCAATTCCGACCTCGCGCTCCGCCGCAGTTAAGCGGGGATTAAGCGCTAAAGCACGCTGTAACGCCGTTTTCAGCGTAAGTACGCGCGGCGGTTCGTTCGCGAGTGATGGCGACGCGAAAACGCTTGAGGACAACACGACTGCGCAGAGGACGCGCAGCAGACACCCACAGAAAGCCATCGACAATCCTGCTCATTGCTACGCAGCGCGGCGCGTGCCACGACAGCCGTGCGCGCACTAGCGCGACACGGAAGCGCGCGATGCCGCAAGCGGCATCCGCGTAGAATCAGGATTTAGGAGGTGGAGGGTCGCTGTTCTTCCAGTCTCGCACGATATCGTACGAGGGGGGACCGGCAACTTGAATCGCCGGGATGTCCCGCTCAGCCGTGACAGAAGAAAACGGCACTGAGGCCGCACCGCAGAACTGGCAGTGTGAGGCTTCCCCGTTTAACCGATCATCGGCTGACGTATCGTCGCCTGCCGAGGAGAATTCGACAATCGCGGATGGGATGGGCTGCGCAGCATGGGCCACCGCGTGAACCGTCCCGCAAACCACAAGAAACACAGCCATGAATACCGCGAGCCACGCGCGCAATGCGCGGGTTCCAGGCATCTTGCTGGTAACCGGGTTAGCCATACCAGTTAAGTAGCGAACGCCGCGGTCAGGTGCAACCTCGCATTTCCCGGACGGCCACAATTTGCTATGTTGTTCAGGCAGCGCAGGATTTTATTGGGCCGCCATGTAACCTATTGGCCGGCTCGCCCGAACTGGAGGCAGGACGGTAATCCCAGGACGACATGCGCCAGCACGAACACCTGCTCGCCGCGAAGCTGACCGCGGGACTTAGCGGAGACCAGGCGGCTTACGGCCAGTTCCTGACCGAATTGCGCAGCGCGTTGCGGACGCATCTCCAGAAACGGCTTGCGGCCCTGCGCCAGCACCACCTTGACGTGGAAGATGTAGTCCAGGACACGCTCCTCGCGGTTCATCGCAAGAGTCATACCTGGGACCGGGAAACACCTGTAACTGCGTGGATTTCGGCAATCGCGCGCTACAAGCTCATCGACTGTATGCGGCGGTCGGGAAGCATAGGACGCGAAGTTTCCCTTGAGCACGCCGCGACCCTCATTGCCGAAGGCGAGGCTGATGCCGAGACCACCCTGGCACTGCGCCAGGCCATGGCCACGTTGCCGGCTCGGATGAATGCGCTACTGCAGCTTGTTAAGATCGAAGGTTTTAGCGTTCGTGAGGCCGCGTTGCAAACGAACAGCAGCGAGAGCGCTGTCAAAGTGAACGTCCATCGCGCGATCAAGTTGCTCAAGGGAGTGATAGGTTCGTGAATCCAGACGATCTGATCGAGCGGCTGAGCGCCGAAGTAGGACAGAGGCCGAGGCGGAGCATTCCTGCGTCGTTGATAACCGCCGTATCCGCGGCCACCATCGTGACGCTCGGACTGTCTTATGCGTTCCTGGCACCCCTCGAATGGACCCCGCAGCAGCTGATGCAGCCAGTATTCATGCTCAAGATCGCTTTTCTCGTGAGCCTGCTTTTGGCCAGCTTGTCTATCGTCCGGGACCTTTCGTCGCCGGGGCGCAAGGTTTCGTTGCAGCTGAAGTTAGCGCTTGTTCCATTTCTGATACTCGCTGTGTTGTCGTACGACGAGGTGACTGCACGGCATCCCGGCGGTCTTCAGCACGAGCTTTTGCATCAATCGGTGGTCGCGTGCTTATTGCACGTCAGTTTGTTGGCTATTCCGGCGTTCGTCATACTGGTCTTTACTGTGAAAGCATTTGCCCCCGTAGACCTGTCCCGTGCAGGACTGCATATCGGCGTGCTTTCCGGCTGCATCGGCGCCCTCGGCTACGCCTTTCATTGCCACGACGAGTTTATCACTCTCGCAGCTGTATCTTACACCCTCGCCATTGTTCAGATGGGACTGATCGGCGCGCTGCTGGGGCCGCGCTTGCTGCGCTGGGCATAACTTCATTCAATTAAGACTGCTGGCCTTGTAACCAAGCGTGCGGCCAAGCCGAACTCGTTGATGAGCGCTCACCTACGAGCGTGTCCACCTTCGAGGAGACTACCATGCACTTTGCCAAGCCAGTCGTTGCCGTGGCGCTACTTGTCGCATCGCTTGCCGTTGCGAGCGCACAGAACCGGGAGGAGTTAGAAACCGGCATTCATGGCAACACTCGCGCAAGCACCAAGTCGACGCGTGTCGAAGAACGCTCCTCGCAGCGCGATTGGCGCGCGGCACATGCGCGCGAGCATGCCGTGCCGGGTCACATTCATATCGATGCGGGTTCCATTGACAGTCCCTTGCTGGACGATATTCACGGTGGCCCGGCGCGTTAGTACAAAAAAATGGCCGGCGGTGAGCCGCCGGCCATTCGCATTAATCCGCGCTGCGCGTCAGTGATGATGACGTCGTTGGTGGTGGTGCCCGTGCCGGTGGCCATGATTATGGCCATGACGGTGTCCGTGGTGACCATGCCGGTGGCCGTGATGATGGTGCCGGTTACCATGGTGAAGGTGCCGGTTGCCGTGATGACCGTGCTGGCGACCGTGATGATTGTGCTGGACTTCAACAAGCGGCAGCGCTGCTGCACCGTCAAAACCACCCGGCATGATGGGCATCGCGCGAACCGGCGCCGCAATTATTTTACGCAGCCACCGAGTTGAGCTTGGTCGTTATTTTCTTAACGAACGTTCACCAGGCGGGTTTGCTGCTGGCAGTTACGGTTCATCGCCTTGGCTCAACGCGAACGCCGCGCCACGTAAACGGCGTGTTGAGTACGGCAGGGCTAAGGGCGTCATGTTTCTGGCCGGGTTTTTGGTGAAGGACGCTGATCGTGATTCTGTTTTGGGCTTGCCCCGCAGCAATCGTCGTAGCGCTTTATTATCGTTCGTATTTCGTGCAAAGCCGGCGCCGGCCCGACTAAAGTTCTTGGTAGCGGGACAGACCCAGCGGGCAGAATAAAAACGCCCGCGCGGCCTCGCGCAATGCACGAACGCTATCTGCGGTCTTGTTCGCCGAGCACTTCGACCACCTGACGCTGTAAGAATACGGCTCTTTGTATAATCATTGTCACGATAATGCCGCGCCTTTGCAGGCGGTTGTGCGGCTTAAGTTCGGTCTGTTTGGCGATACGGAGGTAGTCAATGAACATAGGGCAGGCATCCCGCGCTTCGGGCGTTTCGGCCAAGATGATTCGTTACTATGAAAGCATCGGGTTGCTCCCCGAAGCGACACGTAAAGATAGCGGCTATCGGGATTACGATCCTATTGATGTGCACCGGCTGGCATTTGTACGTCGGGCCCGCGATCTAGGATTTTCCATCGACCGTATTCGAGAATTGCTGCTGCTATGGAGCGACCGTGAGCGGGGTAATGCCGATGTCAGGGCGATTGCAAACGCGCATATTGGCGAGCTGCAGGAACAGGCCGAAAATCTCGAAACGATGATTGCGACGCTTCGCCACCTTGTACGGTCCTGCCGCGGCGAAAATCGCGCGGAATGTCCGATCATGGCAGATCTGAGCCGCGGTGCCGCTCCTGCCGTTCGGTCGCCGCGCAGGGGAAAACCCGTTGCCGATCGGGCACGGCTGTAAGAATGTTCGAAGGCACTTTGAGTTCCAGCTTGTAAAGATTGTTCCAAATCATGGCTCTAGGCTTTCCTTATGGGAAGGTTGCCGAGAGCGGACCAAAATCATTGTTGGCAAAAGCACCTGGGCGACTTATCTTGGTTGGTGGAGTGTGATTGCAGAGATGCTGAGCGTTGTGACCCGCAGAATGCGCCTGAGGGCGGCCGTGTTTTTGGCCGTGCTTTACGCATTGACGGTCTTGACGCCGCACATTGCTCTCGCGTTCGCCGGCCCTGGCGGGTACGTCCACTGTTTGAACCAGCAAAAATCTGCGCACGAGCATTCCGGTATGTCCGGTCACGACCATGCGGACGCATCGGTTCACAGCCATGCCGGTAAGGCAGCGGCGCCGGATTCCGAAGACTCGCAAGGACCCGCCGCTGCATGTTGCGGCCTGTTTTCCGTAACGGCACTGACGAGCGAGCCTCGGGTTGATCTGCCCGCGCCGCCGATCGCGTCGCGGATTCTTCCTTTCCCGTCAAATGGCGTCGACGGTCAAGGCCCCGGCCGGATCATTCGCCCTCCCATCGTTTGATTGACGCATATCGGTGCTCGCGCGCGTGCGGACGTTGAGTCCGTGCGGGCGAGCAAGGTTCGTCAATCATCTGGTGGGGTGTCATGCTTACGCATTGTTCGGCAGTTAGTTCCGCAATCGCGCGGGGCCCGAGGCTATTCAGTATATCCGCAGCGCGGTTCGCTAGTGCAGTTCTGCTGTTGGCCGCGCTCGCGGGCTGCACGACGGCACCGTCCGTGTCGCTCGCCGTCGCTGACCCGGACGCGCCGGTGCGCGCTGTTCGCTATAGCCCCGTGCTTGCCGGTTATTCATCCCAGCGCCCCGTCGCGCCCATGCCATGGCGTGAGCGAAACGAACGCGTTACTCCGAAAGGAGAAGCGCAATGAAGGCATGCATGGGATCGGCCCGTTCGTTACGGATCGGCGTTCTGGCCAGCCTGCTTGCGCTCGGGGGATGTGCATCCTTTTCTCCTGATCGCGGCATGAGTGCCGTGGAGGAATTTGGCGGGGCGCCTCTTGGCAAAGAGGTGTTGGCGATCCGATCGGAAGAGGACGCCGCCGCAGCCCGGGCAACAGTCGACAGGCTGCTGGCCAGGCGGTTATCGGCCGACGACGCGGTGCAGATCGCGCTTTTGAACAATCGCGAGCTTCAAGCAGCTTATAACGAACTGGGGATTTCCGAAGCGCAGATGGTGCAGGCCAGCCTGCCTCCAAATCCGAC
>CAZXJZ010000026.1:0-34037 GCA_964641065.1 uncultured Hyphomicrobiales bacterium
CTGGCCGATTTCATCGGTCTCGATACCTGCCTCTCGGTCATGCAGGTGCTGCATGAGGGCCTGGCGGATTCGAAATATCGCCCCTGTCCGCTGCTGGTGAAATATGTCGAGGCCGGCTGGCTCGGCCGCAAGACGAAGCGCGGCTTCTACGACTATCGCGGCGAAAAGCCGGTACCGACGCGGTAGCAGACCCAAAGCTCCTCTGCGAAATCTGCGAAGTCGCGCCGCCGGCCTTTGTGCCGCGAGCGGTGCGTGAGACCTGCAGGTTAATCCCGTCGCTTGGCGCAGGGCGCGGCCTGCGGTGCGGGGCGTCATCTCGTTGGAATCTTAATTTAGGAATTTCTGGCATTCTCAAGCGATCGCCGATCGAGGATCGACCAGACGATGACATCGCCAACACACCCGCGGCACAGCGAATTGCATCTCATGCTCGACGCCGGGCGCCGCGACCTGGTCCGCGCCTTCGTGCGCGAGGCCGCGCTCGCCGAAGGTGTGCCGGTATCCTGCGCGAGCCTGATCGCCGATGATTGTGCGGAAGTCTGGCTGACGGTGTCGGCCGACGCGTCGGGCCAGGACCGGGTCCGTATCGCGCTGTCGGTCGCCCGGCGCGAGGTCAAGGCGAGCATTACACTCTCCGGCCACTCGCGATTTGCGAAGGTTGTGGCGGCGCTCGGCGGCCGCTTGCAGCCCGATGCCGGCATCTCGTGTCGCGAAGCCGGGATCGACGGCTGGGAGATCAGCCTGCATCGCAGCCTGGGCGGGTTCGCCGAGGCGCTAGCACCGGCGCCTGCAGCCGAGCCGGTTGTGGAGTCACCGGCCTCGACAACGCCTGCCTCGGGCGAGTTTCGCATCGACTTGCCGGAGCAGACCGATACGGCGGCGATCGCCCGCTGCTTCCTAGCGGTCTACGGCCATCACTATGTCCACTCCGACGTGTTCTCGCCCCATCGGTACTGGTCGAGAGTCGAGAGCGGCGAGTTGATCCCGGTTGTCGCGCGGGGCAGTGACGGCGAGGTGATCGGCCATCTCGCGCTGGAACGCGAATCCGGCGCGCTGGTCGCCGAACGTGGCGAGGCGGTGGTGCTGCCGGAATACCGGGGCCATCACCTTTTGGAGCGCATGACCGAGCGTCTCTCCGAGGAAGCGCCCAAACGCGGCCTGCACGGCATTTATGCGGAGCCGCTCACCATCCATACCTTTTCCCAGCGCAATGACGAGCGCGCGCGAATGCCGATCTGTGCGGTGCTGCTCGGGGCCAATCCGGAAAGCTTCCGGCCCAAGGACATCGCGTGTCCGACCGCCGGACAGCGCCAGAGCTATCTGCGCACGTTCCGGTTCGTGCAGCCGCCGGCCGCGCGCGCGATCCAGGCGCCTGCGCCCTACCGCGAGATGCTTCTCAAGATCTACAAAAGCCTCAACGTGACGGTGACGGTGGCAGACGCATCGGGCGCGGCTGCCCCGGACTCGCGCACCGCCATCAAGGTCAACGATCGCGGCTATGGCATGATCCGGTTCGAGCGGATCGGTCCGAGTTGCGCCATCGAACTCGAGCAGGCGCTGCGTGACGTGCGGGCGCTGGGCGCGCACTCGGTGCAGCTGTCCGCTCCGATCGCCGATCCGGGGCTCGGGCACCTGACGGATGCGGCCCGCGGCCTCGGCTTCTTCTTTTGCGGCGTGGGCCCCGCCTTCGCGGATGGCGCGGACCTTTTCCTGCTTCAGCTGCTCACCGAGCCGCTGGACACCGGCAAGCTGCAGCTGTTCACCGACCAGGCCAAGGACATGGTGGCCTTCATCGATCGCGATCGAAGCGCATCACAGCGTTGAACACGCGTTCGTACGGCGGCGCAAGCGGCCATCGCTGTGGCTTCTTGGACTATCTGGTAAGGACGACATGCGTGGCGTCAGGGGCGGCGATATGTTCGCTGCGCCTGTAGCCGAGCTTTAAAAGATCGATCCCGGCGAAGAGATGTTCGCCGCTGCCGAGCAGCACCGGCGATATCGCCAGATGCATTTCGTCCACGAGCCCGTCCTGAAGATATTGCCGTATCGTGGTAACGCCGCCGCCGATGCGAATATCCCGGCCGCTCGCGGCTTTCGTCGCGCGCTTCAGGGCGTCATGGATACCGTCGGTCACGAAGTGGAATGTGGTGCCGCCGTCCATTGCGATTGACGGCCGCGGATGTGTGGTCAGCACGAAGACAGGGCAGTGATATGGCGGACTGTTTCCCCACCATCCCCTCCAGCCGTCATCCGGCCAATCACCGCGGCTCGGCGTGAACATGTTCCGGCCCATGATCCATGCGCCGATGTTGTCGAAGCCACGCGCTGCCAGTTGATCCGCGATGCCAGTCGAGCCGCCGTCCTGGCCGAACATCCGGCGGAAGGTCCGCGTGGCGAAGGCCCATTCGTGCAGCCCCATCCCGCCGACACCCAGCGGATTGTCGAGGCTCTGGCCGGGGCCGGCGCCGAAACCGTCGAGAGAAATCGCAAAGCCATGAACGCGCAACCTGGTCAACGCGAACCTCCTGGAAGTGAAACCGAGCGCGAGACGGTGCCGGCGATTGCACCGGCATCGTCTCGGCGTAGCAAGGCGTCGCTCAAGGCGTCGCTTAAGCCTTCCGCCGGTAATGCGCGGTCATGAACTTGTGCCATTGCCCGTCCGGGCCAAGCATCTGCGACGACAGGATCCAGTGATCGTCGTTCTCGACCGTGACGATATCCTGGTACTTCGCCATGCCGCCGTCGCCCGTCATGCTCGGGCCTTCGGCATCGAGCGTGAGTACCTTGCCGGCTGCGTCGAGCGAGCCTTCGTAGAGCCAGAGATGCGTCATCATCGAAGCAGTGAAGGTGCCGACAAACTTACCCTTTGCAGGATCGAAACCGAGCGTGATGATGCTGCGCATGTCGCCGCCGCCGGGCATTTCGCCCCAGCCTTCGTTGAGCGTCCACAGATCGCCAAGCGATCGGGTGACGCAATTGCCGGTCGACTCCATCGGCGGCTGGTCGGGGCCCATTATGCACTCGCCCTCGAAGCTCCACTCGCCCACCATCCGCAGCAGCCAGCGATGTTCCTTGGTCGGCTCCGCCATCATCGGGCAGTTGTCCTGGTTGGTATTGTTGTTCTCGGCAACGGACATCGTCTTTCCTCCTTTTCTCTGCTGCGAAACGGTTCAGCGCTCGGCGAGCGCCTTGAGGTCTTTCAGGCCGCGTTCCATGTCGGCCCCGAGCATCTTGTCGAGGTCCACGAATACGCACATGACCTTGGAGATAAGCGGCATTGGACCGTGCATCGCCCAGGTCATGCTGGTGGCGTTGCCTTGCGGGGCGAACGTGTATTCGACAATGTTGTTGGCGTTCATGGGACGGGTCATTGCGAGATCGAGCTTGATGTTCGCGGGCGTCACCTCCGTCACGGTGAGCGAACCGGCGCCGACGTCGCTGTTGCCGTCCCATTTGAGTTTCGAGCCGGGGCCGCTTGCCGGACCGCTGAAGTTCTTCTTCATCGCCGGATCTTTCTTCTCGTAGGGCGACCATTCCGCGCCGCGCCGCAGATCGGAGAGAATGCCGACAAGCTTCTCCGGTGGTGCGGCGATGGTCTCGGTGCGCTGGACCCGGAAGGTGTCCGGCTGGGTCGCCATGGCATAGCCCACGACGCCGATGACGCCGACGGCGAGTACGACGATGATGATGAGCAGGATCTTCAGCATTTCAGTGTTCCGCTACTGGTTCGCGAGATGGGCATCGAGCTTGTCGAAGATGCCGGCGAAGCTGACGTGTATCGAATCGAACATGCCGACAAACGTACTAACCTCGGCCGGCGTGGCATTGATCGGCGTCGATCGGGCGGTCACGATCGTTGCGCCATCTTCCTCCGCAAAGGTCACCACATTGTGGAATTCGAGCGGGAACCGGCTTTCAAGCCACGGAAAGGGCGCGCGCCTCAGGCTGCCATTTTCGTCGGAGAATCCGTTGACGTATTCCAGTTGCTCCGGCGCGCGGATCAGCCCGTAGATGAAGCGTCCGTAGACCTGCTGGCCAGGCTCGAATTCCATCGCATAGTGGAACATGCCGCCGGGCCGGAAATCGAACGTCAGCACGCGGATCGCCGCGTCTTTCGGCCCCCACCACTTCGCAAACTGATCGGCCTCGCTGTAAGGCTTCCACACCCGTGCGCGCGGCGCCTTCACGATGCGGGTGACGACGAAGTCCTGTTCGAGCATGGTCGCGGTCATGTAAACGGTACTTTCGCGGGCAGTCTCATGGCTTGGACCGGGCATGCGGCGTTATGCCGGGACGATAATCATCCAGCTCACGCCGAAGCGGTCGACGAGCATTCCGAATGTTCTCGCGAAGAAGGTTTTCGTGAGCGGCATCCGGACCGTCCCTCCCTCCGCAAGCGCAGCGAAGAAGCGTGCTGCTTCCGGCTCGTCTCTTGCCGTCACGGACAAGGTAAAGCCTTCGAATTTCGGCGCCGTCGCGTCCATTCCATCGGAGGCCATCGCGGGCGAGCCATTCACGCTGAAGCTCGCGTGCATGATCTTGTTGGGGTCCGCCGGGGTGCAGCCGGGCGGTGGCGTCTCCGGGTTGTCTTTGAAGCGCATCAGCATGTCGATTTTCGCGTCGAGCGCTTTCGCGTAGAAGGTCAGGGCTTCTTCGCATCGTCCATTGAACATCAGATAGGGCGTAGGCATCGGGGTGCTCCTTGAGTGGTGCGCATGACCGGGCGATCGCGCGCCGTTCGGCGAAGGATGCGCGTGATTTGAACGACAGTTGCGGGTTGCAGGCGGATCGCCAGCGGTCTAGAGGTCGACGAAGCTCTTGAAGCCGCCCCAGATCATGCGCTTGGTGTCGAACGGCATCTTCTTCGGGTCGCTCATCATCTCGGCGAGGCGCTTGTCCTTCATCACCTTCTTCATGATGGAGTCGCGCTGCTTTCGCGACTTGTAGGTGATCCAGGAGAACACCACGACCTCGCCCTTCTTCAGCTTCACAGCCTGCGGGAACGAGGTCCACTTGCCTGGCTTGACGTCGTCGGCGACGCACTCGTGATAGTCGATCGCGCCGTGTTCCTTCCACACCTTGCCGGCGAGCGTGGCGATGCGCTCATAATCCTTCAGCTTCTTCTTCGGCACCGGGATGATGAATCCGTCGACGTAAGGCATCTCACTCTCCTGGAAAAAATCTGTGGTCCGGCTGCTTTCGCTCAGCCGTTCTCGCGCTCAGTTGGAATGGCAGCAGCCAGCGACCACGGCGGGCTCCCAACGCCCGACGGCATTCACACGTCCGGGCGCTCCGTAGCGGTCGTGATGGCGCACCCAGTCGGTGAGGTCGAAATTCGGCCCGTTTTCGTTACGGCCCTTCGGCGTCAGATCGAGGTACATGTAGGCGCCAAGCACTTCCTCAGCCCCGCGCCCGAAGGCCGAGTAGGTATGGAAGATCGCGCCGCTCTCGTCCTTGTAGAACACGCTGAGACCGGACAGATCCTCAAGCGGCACGGCGGTCTCGTGGTAATTGTAGAGGACCGTGCCGTTGTCGACCTGGTCCGGCGTGAACGAGACTCCGAAATCGTAGTTGAAGTCCGAGCCGAAGGACGAAACCCAGCGGAAACGCCAGTTCATCCGTCGCTTCACGGCCTCGATCTCGGGCAGCGGCGCGCGCGCAATCGCAACATAGCTCACGTCATGATGCTCGATATGCATCAGCACGCCATCGATGTGATCGACCTCGAACGAGCAGCCGACGCAGGGGTTCTTCTGGCCGGGGGGCAGCATGAAATGCTTGACGATGAGCTGGCTGCGGCCGTCGAACAGATCCGACAGCGACTTGCGGCCAGCCGGCGTGTCGAACACATAGTCCTTCTCGATCCTGACCCACGGTAGTGCACGCCGCTTCTCGCTCAGTTCATTGCGCAGCCGCGTCATCTGCTTTTCCTCCGCGAGCAACGTCTTGCGCTCCTGCAGCCAGTCTTCGCGCGAAACGACCCGGCGATCGGACATATTTGATTGCGACATCATGGCCTCCTTACATCGTGGCCGGCGTCATCCAGCCGATGCCGGCGCCGCCCGGCTCGCGCAGGATGGCGATGCGGCCGACGTCAGGCACGTCGAAGATCGGCCGCATCAGCTGCGCGCCCGCCTTCACAGCCTGCCCAACCCGTGCATCGACATTGTCGACCGCGAGATAGGACATCCAGCCTTCAGGCACGCCGTCGAATTTGGGTGAGGCAAGCTCGAACAATCCGGCGACCGGCTCGCCACCCATAAATGCGCACCAATAGGTGCGGCCGTCTTCGTGGGCCATCGGCATGCCCTCAAAGGTCCAGCCGATGGTTTCGGAATAGAATTGTTTTGCGCGCGTGACGTCGCGCGTCAGCAATTCGTTCCAGTGGAAGGTGCCGTGTGCGGACATGCTTCACTCCAGTGCTTCGGTGTCGCTGCGCCCGTTCACGCCGCCATTTTGAAATCGGCGAGTTGGGCATTGAGCGCGCGCTTGAAGGCTGGCCTTGCCGTGCAGCGCTCCAGGTAGGCAGCGAGGCGATTGTCGCTTGTGACGATCTCCGTGTGATCGAGAATTCTCAACACCGTCGTCATCATCAGATCGCCCGCGGTGAAACGCTCGCCATCGAGATAGGATTTCGTCCCGAGCGACTTGGAAAGTGCTGCGAGCCGCCGCTGTGCGAATTCGACGGCACCCGGCCGGCGCAGCTTGGCCCATTCCTGATCCGCGTAGAACAGGTCGATCAGGGCAACGTTGACCAGGAACGGCTCAATCGAATTGAGAGCGGCGATCAGCCACTGCGTCGCCCGCGCGCGGGCCATCGGTTCCCTTGGCAGCAGCGCTTCGGACCGCTCTCCGATATTGAGCACGATCGCACCAGACTCGAAGAGTGTGAACCCGTTCTCCTCTAGAATTGGAACCTGACCGAAGGGCTGCAGCGCCCGATAATCCGGTTTGTCCTTATCGTCTTGATCGAGCAGCCGCGTTCTGTATGGAAGCCCGGCCTCCTCCAGCGCCCAGCGCACGCGCAGATCACGCACCTGGCCCTGCGCAAAATCCGGAACCCATCTGAAGGCAGAAATCGTGATCATGTTGCGCACTCGTTCAGAGGCGGTCAGGCCGCGCGTGCCTGGGTCGAGGGGAAGGGCTCACGCCACGCCGGAATATCTTCGAGCTGTTCTTTCCAGCGTGCGATGTTCTTGAAGCCTTGAAGCGGAAGTTTGATCGTCTCGGCCTGGGGCAGGGTGACCGAAACCGCAAAGTCAGCCACCGTCAGATGATCGCCCAGCAGAAAGGTCCGGCCTTCAAGCTCGCGGTCGAGAACGGCAATGAATTGCTTGGCGAATCCGATCGCTTCCTCGACGGCCTTCTCGTCCGGAGCGCCGATGCCGAATTTCGGCTTGATCACGTGATTGAAATACAGCGTGCCGGCGTGGCGGGTGAAATGCTCCGAGTTCCATGACAGCCATTTGAGGACTTCGATCTGCTTGACCGGGTCGGTCGGCCAGAGATCGGATTTCGCCTTGTGTGCGAGATGGCACATGATGGCGTTGGATTCCCACAATGCGGTGTCGCCGTCCATGAGCGCAGGGATCTTGCCGTTTGGATTGATGGCGAGATAGGCGGGAGACTTATGCTCGCCTTTAGCAAGGTCGACACGGACGTATTCGACCGGCGAATCGAGGTACTTTGCGACGGCGCAGACTTTCTGTCCGTTGATGGTCTCGAAATAATAGAGCTTCATGATTGCGTCTCCTGTTGTCAGGCGAAAAGGTCTGTCAGACGAACAGCTTTTCGAGCTTGTCGAGCGAGCCAGACCAGCCGCGCTGGTGACCGTCGCGGGCGGCTTCGTCGAAGAATTTCTCGTGCAGCAGCGTCAGGATCGAACCGTCGCCGTCGCGCTTGATGGTGACGGTAACGAGCGACTCACGCTCCTTCATCGTGTGCCAGGCCCAGGTGAAGACCAGCCGCTCGTTCGGCACGACTTCACGATAGACGCCGCCGACCTGATGGTGCTCGCCATCCTCGGTACTGAAGGCGATGGTGAAGCCGCCGCCGACGCGCAGATCGATCTCGGCTTTGGTTACAGGCCCGGCATCAGGGCCGAACCATTTCACGATTTTCCGCGGGTCCGTCCACGCGGCGTAGACTTTTTCCGCCGGCGCATTGAGACGACGTTTGAGGGTGAGGCTTGGCTTGGCAACGGCGTCGGCGTGGGCGACGGACATGAGTCTTCCTCCACAAAAGCGGCAAGGCGATCGAGCTGCTTCGACCAGAATTGGGCGTACCGGTTCAGCCACAGCATGGCGTCCTCCATGGGAGCGGCCGTCAATTCGCAGGTAACGACGCGCCCCGTCTTGGAGCGCCGGATCAGCTTGGCGTCGGAGAGCACGTCGAGATGCTTCATGATCGCCGGCAGCGAGACCGGGAAGGGCTTCGCAATCTCGCTGACGGACATGCCGTCCTGCTCGGAGAGCCGCGCCAGGATCGCGCGGCGCGTAGGGTCGGACAAAGCCGCGAACGTGGTGTCCAGTCCGTCATGTTGATAGTAAACCATGTGGTTAAGTATAGGGGCGGCAGTCGGCGCGTCAAGGAGAAAAGATTGGGATGTTGTCCGGCTGGCCGGGGCGTTCGCGGTAAATGCGGTGTTAAGAGTGCGTTAGGCCATTCGTAACGCCACTCCTGCAGGATCGGCGGCGGAGCGCAGCATGGCCGGCTATGGCGTGAAAAAAATGAATTGGGTGCGGACCCCGTCTGCGCACCAAAGCATGACCGCGTGGCGGGAGAAGCGCAAAGCCTTCCAGGAGAAATACGAGACCAATATGCAGAATGTGGTCGCATCGCTGCAGACCGCATGGACCGATGTCGGCTACAATATCGGCGAGACCGCCGCCAACAAGGCACTGGCCCGTATCCAGGCGGAGGCCAGGGCCAAGCAGGAAAAGGCTGCCGCTGCGGCCGCTGCGGAGGCGAACCGTGTCGAGGCGCCGAAACAATCGGCGTTCAGCTACAACGACTCAGTGACGGTGAGTGGCGGCGCTCAGATCAATCTGTCCGCCAATACGATCACGCACAGCGACGGCACGGTCATCGATCTGAAGACCGGCATCAAAGTCAATGTAACGGTGTGAGACGGCTATGGATGTCGGAGCTTTGGCAGCAGCTTTCGCAGGCGCCTCTACGGCGAAGCTGCAGATGGCGGCTGCGGCGAAGATGATGAAGATGGATGCCGATGCGCAGGCCGCCGTCGCGCAGCTCCTCGAATCCGCTCAGGACAACATGAAGTCCCTGGTCGCGGCCGGCATCGGCGGCAATCTCGATATATCAGTCTGACGCCTTGCCCAGCGCGGTCCGGATGAACGCGATCGCGTCGCCGCTCGCCCATTCCGCAGGGCCGGCGAGGGTTGCGACTTCGCAGCCATTGCGGTCGACGAGGATTGTGGTCGGCATGCCGAAGGCGCGCCCCTTCTCCTTCAGTTCCTGAAAGATCTTGGCGCTGTTGTCGGCGTAATAGCCGAGCGAGGCGATCCCGGTTTCGGTCAGCCAGGTCTTGGCTTTTTCAGGGTTGCGAGTGTCGATATTGACCGCCACGACCTCGAAATCCGGGCCGCCGAGTTTCTGCTGCAATTCGTCGAGGGCCGGCATTTCCTTTTTGCACGGCGCGCACCAGGTGGCCCACAGGTTAAGGAGCACGGTCCTGTTCTTCCAGTCGGCCAGTGTCCGGTCCTTGCCGTCGCTGTCGCGGAAAGAGAGCCCCGTGAGCGGGATCGGACTCTTGGCGGGGGCAAGAGCTGCGACCTCGCCGCGCGCAAGCGGCTGGAGTTTCTGCGCCAGCTGCGCCGCCGGCCGGCAGACCTCCGGAATCGCCGATTTGCGCACCAGCGCTCCCATCCCGTATATCCCCACCAGCGCCACGCCGACGCCCGCGAGCCCGCCCAGAAGCATGACCAGCAGACGCTTTTTGGCGAAGGATCGGGTATCGGACGGCATGGATCAGAACACTCTCAGGTCACGGTCATGAGCAACAAGATGTGGGGCGGACGCTTTTCGTCGAGCCCCGATGCGATTATGGAGGCGATCAATGCCTCGATCGACGTCGACCGGCACCTGTATCGCCAGGACATCGCCGCGAGCAAGGCCCATGCGGCAATGTTGGCCGAGCAAGGCATCATTGCGAGGGACGACGCAAGCCAGATAGCCGCAGGGCTGGACACGATTTTGTCAGAAATCGAGCACGGCCGGTTCAACTTCCAGCGCGCGCTTGAAGACGTCCACATGAACGTGGAATCGCGTCTGGCCGACCTGATCGGGCCGGCGGCCGGACGCCTGCATACTGCGCGATCGCGCAACGATCAGGTTGCTACCGATTTCCGACTATGGATGCGGGACACCATCGATCAGCTCGATGCGGCACTTATCGATTACCAAACCGCGCTCGCGGAAAAGGCGCTCGAACATGCCGACACCGTCATGCCCGGGCTGACGCATCTACAGACCGCCCAGCCGGTGACCTTCGGCCATCATCTGCTCGCCTTTGTCGAAATGGCGGAGCGGGATCGCGGCCGCTTCGCCGATGCGCGCAAGCGTTTGAACGAATGCCCACTCGGCTCGGCGGCGCTGGCGGGAACCTCGTTTCCGCTCGACCGCGAGATGACTGCCAAGGCTTTGGGCTTCGACCGCCCGACTGCGAATTCGCTCGATGCGGTGTCGGACCGCGACTTCGTGATGGAAACGCTTGCCGCGGCGACGATCGCGGCAGTGCATTTGTCGCGCATCGCGGAAGAGATTGTGATCTGGACGTCGCCGCTCACCGGGCTGATGCGGCTGTCGGACAAATTCACCACCGGCTCATCGATCATGCCGCAGAAGCGCAACCCCGACGCGGCCGAACTGGTGCGCGCCAAGGCCGCACGCATCGCAGCGGCCTTTCAGGCCATTGTCGTGGTGATGAAGGGGCTGCCGCTCGCCTACCAGAAGGACATGCAGGAAGACAAGGAAGGGGCGATGGACGCGCTCGGCGCGTTGTCGCTTTGCATCGTCGCCATGACCGGCATGGTGCGCGACATCGAGCCGGATGTGGGCCGCATGAAGAAGGCAGCGGGTGAGGGCTATGCCACCGCGACCGATCTCGCGGACTGGCTGGTGCGCAGCCTCAATATCCCCTTCCGGCAGGCACATCACATCACCGGCAGCATCGTGGCAGAGGCGGCGAAGGCCGGACTGCCCTTGCACCGCGTACCGCTGGCCGAGATGCAGAAGGTCGAGCCGGGGATCACCGACGACGTGTTCAAGGTGCTCTCCGTCGACCGCTCGGTGCAGAGCCGGACCAGCTATGGCGGCACCGCGCCGAAGAATGTGCGCCTGCAGGCCAGACGCTGGCTGAAACGGCTAGGCAAGGGCGGCAACTGAGGTATTTCGGCCGCAGCGAAAGAATTTCGTTGGGAATGCCGTGCGATCAGGGATTTCGCCATGTTCGGCGGGTCTGATATGGTCCGCGCCGTTCGGGGGGTTCCCTAAGTGATCCGTGGCTTGTCTACCTTATTTTACCGCGTCGCGGTCGTGGCCTTGCTGGTTGCGGCGCTGGGACTCTCCGCCTGCGGCCGAAAAGGTCCGCTGGATGCACCGCCTGGCGGCCTCGCGGCCAATCCGACCGGCTCGCTTGACGAGGAGACCGAGGAGGGCGGAGAGGTGATCAAGCGAGGGTCCGCACGCGGCTTGCCGATCATCCGCGGCCCGGACCGCAGCATTCCGCTCGACGTCCTGCTGAACTAATCAGGCCATGCACCATTTTGCCTATCGCAACGGTGGTCTTCACGCCGAGGCGGTAGATATCACCGCCCTCGCGGACGCAGTCGGCACGCCGTTCTATTGCTATTCAACCGCAACCCTAGAGCGGCATTACCGCGTCTTTGCGGATGCATTCGCCGACGTGCCGTCGCTGGTCTGCTACGCGGTCAAGGCCAATTCCAACCAGGGCGTGATTGCGACGCTGGCGCGGCTCGGCGCCGGCGCCGACGTGGTGTCGGCCGGCGAGCTGAAGCGCGCGTTGGCTGCCGGCATTCCGCCGGAGAAGATCATGTTTTCCGGCATCGGCAAGACGGCTGCCGAACTGGCCGCTGCGGTCGAGACCGGCATCCTGTGCGTGAATGTCGAATCCGAGCCGGAACTTGATCTGTTGTCACAGGTCGCCTCCGGAAAGGGGCGTCGCGTCGACATCTCGATCCGCGTCAATCCGGACGTCGACGCAAAAACGCATGCGAAGATCGCGACCGGAAAATCCGAGAACAAATTCGGTATTCCGATCAGCCGGGCGCGCGAGGTGTACCGGCATGCCGCCTCGCTTCCCGGCATCCATGTCGCCGGCGTCGACATGCATATCGGCAGCCAGATCACCGAGTTGTCGCCGTTCGCGGATGCGTTCGCGCTGCTGTCGGATTTCGTGCAGGAATTACGCGCCGACGGCCATACCATTTCCCACGTCGACCTCGGCGGCGGTCTCGGCATTCCGTATCGCGAAGGCGACGACATCCCGCCCGATCCGGCCGCCTATGCGAAAGTGGTGAAAGAGGCGACACGCGGCCTTGGCTGCAAGCTCATCTTCGAGCCCGGCCGGCTGATCGTCGGCAATGCCGGCATTCTGGTTACGCGCGTGATCTACGTGAAGCACGGCGAGGCTAAAACCTTCGTCATCGTCGACGCTGCGATGAACGATCTGATCCGGCCGACGCTGTATGAGGCACATCACGACATCATCCCGGTGCGGCCGATCGCAGGCGATAGCTGGATCCGCGCCGACGTGGTCGGGCCAGTCTGCGAAACCGGCGATTACCTTGCGATCAACCGCGACCTGCCGGAACCCAAGGCCGGGGACTTGCTGGCGGTGATGACCGCGGGCGCCTATGGCGCCGTGCAGGCTGGGACCTACAACACCCGGGCGCTGATCCCCGAAGTGCTCGTCAATGGCGACGCATGGTCGCTGGTACGGCCCCGCCTCGAAGCCGACGCATTGATCGCGCTCGATCGCATGCCGCCCTGGCTGTGACGCCGGAACCGGGGCCTGAGCCATGCGACATGGCCTGCTCCTTGCTTCGCACTTCCAGGTTTCGTGACTATGTGGGCTGACGGGGCGTGTTAAGCTTTGTAGATCGCAGCTTCCCAAGGGATCAGGCCTTTGACCGACAACCTGACGCAGGGCTCTGAAAATACGACAGTTTCCCCGCAGCGCGAGGTGGACCGGTTGCTCGCCAGGGGAATCGCCAAAGCCCGCTGGTCGATCCTGTGGGAGCGGTCCTGGCCTCCTCTTGCCGCTTTCCTGACGGTCTGCGGGCTGTTCCTTGCGCTTTCATGGCTTGGGCTGTGGCTGTGGCTGCCACCGCTGGCGCGGGCCGCTGGCGTCGTCATTTTCGGCTTGCTGGCACTGGCCGCCTTATCCCCTTTCGCGCTGGTCCGGATGCCGAGCGCCAATGAGGCGCTGCGACGGCTGGATCGCGAAAGCGGATTGCCGCATCGTCCGGCGATCACCCTGACCGACCGGCTTTCGGCCCATGCGGGCGATGCCATGACCCAGGCGTTGTGGCGGGTGCATGTCGAGCGCGCACTGGCCGCCGCACGCAAGCTGCGCGCCGGCTGGCCGATGCCAAGACTGCCCGCGCGGGATCCGGTGGCCATCCGGGCATTGGTGCTAGTGCTCGCGGTCGCGACCTTTTTTGCAGCCGGCGGCGACCGGGACCGGCGCGTGGCCGCCGCCTTCAACTGGCATGGCGTGGTGACGCCAGCGAATTATCGCGTCGATGCCTGGGTTGCGCCGCCGGCTTACACCCAGCGTCCGCCGGTGATTCTGCCGGGATTACGGGCAGGCGAAGTGCAGCGGGCCTCCGCACCCGTGATCGTGCCTGCAAACTCGATTCTGGTGATACGGGCCAGCGGCGCCACCGGGCTCGATGTCGCGTTGCGCGGCGGCATCAAGATCGACGACAAGACCGACGCTGCGGCGCAGCCCGCTGCCGCGGGCACCGAGGAGCGCCGCTACGTGATTGCCGAAAAGGGCGAGGTCACGTTGCGCGGCATCGGAGATCCGGTCACTTGGAGCTTCGACGCCGTTCCCGATCGTGCGCCGTCGATTGCATTGACCAAGGATCCGGAGCCGCAGGCGCGCGGCTCACTGATGCTGAATTACAAGCTCGAGGACGATTACGGCGTCTCGGAAGCGCGTGCCCTTTTTACCCTGAAGCCGCAGCTTGACGAGTTTGGCATGAAGGGCGGCGGCTTCAAGACGCCGCGTCCGTTGTTCGACGCGCCGGACATGCCGCTGACCCTGCCGCAGGCGCGCACACGCAACGGTGTTGGACAGACCTTGCGCGATCTGTCGAGCCATCCCTGGGCCGGCGCCGAGATCGCGCTGACGCTGCGCGCACTCGACGATGGCGGCAATGAGGGAGTGTCCGAGCCCATCGACATGCGCCTGCCGGAGCGGCTGTTCACAAAGCCGATGGCACGTGCGCTGATCGAGCAGCGGCGCGTGCTTGCGCTCGATGCAGAGACCAAGCCGAGGGTGCTGACAGCGCTCGATGCGCTCGCGATGGCGCCTGAGGTCTTCCAGATCGAGGCCTCGGTCTATCTCGGGCTTCGCTCGATCTACTGGCAATTGAACCGCGCCAAGTCCGACGACTCGCTGCGTGACGTGGTCGCGCGCCTGTGGGACATGGCGACGAAGATCGAGGACGGTAATCTCTCCGACGTCGAAGCCGCCTTGCGCGCGGCGCAGGAGGCGCTGCGCGAGGCGCTCGAACGCGGCGCCACCGAAGAGGAAATCAAGAAGCTCACCGACGATCTGCGCGCCGCGCTCGACAAGTTCCTGCAGGCTCTGGCCGAGGAGATGCGCAAGAATCCGCAGACCGCTCGTCAGATGGATCCGAATGCGCGCAACCTGCGCTCGCAGGATCTCAAGAACATGATCGACCGGATGGAGCAGCTTGCCCGCTCCGGAGCCAAGGATGCAGCTCAGCGGCTGTTGCAGGAATTGCAGCAGATGCTGGAAAACCTGCAGATGGCCCGCCCCGGTCAGCAGGGCGATCAGGATTCGGACGACATGATGTCGGCGCTCGACGAGCTCGGCAACATGATCCGCGAGCAGCAGCAATTGCGCGATCGGACTTTCCGTCAGGGCCAGGATCAGCGGCGCGAGCGTCAGCGCGGGCAACAGGGCCAGCGAGGCCAGCAGGGCGAGCAAAAGCCCGACACCGGCGAATTGCGGCAGAATCAGCAGGCGCTGCGCGATCAATTGCAGAAGCTGCTGGAGCAGCTCAAGCAGCGCGGCATGGGTCAGCAGGGTGAGGATGGTCAGAACGGCATGGATCAGCTCGGCAAGGCCGGCGAAGCCATGGGCGAGGCCGAAGGCCAGCTCGGCGACGGCAATGCCGACGGTGCCGTCGGTTCACAGGGCCGAGCACTTGAAGCGCTTCGTCGCGGCGCTCAGGGCATGGCGCAGGCCATGCAGCAGCAGCCCGGCATGGGCCAGGGGCCGGGGCAGCCCGGCCGCAACGGACCCTCGCGTGCGCAGCAGGAGACAGATCCGCTGGGCCGCCCGCTGCGCCAAGGTCGCGATTACAGCGACGATTCCACGGTCAAGGTTCCGGGTGAGATCGACGTGCAGCGCGCGCGCCGCATTCTGGACGAATTGCGTCGACGCTTTTCCGATCCGGCGCGGCCGCAGCTCGAACTCGATTATCTTGAGCGGCTCTTGAAGGATTTCTGAGCCGCCGCGAGCGGTTTGCCCGGATGGAGCTCAATGCATCTGCGGTACCGACAACGCGTCGCGAACGGCGCCGCAGATCGTTGCCAGCGTGAATGGCTTTGGAATGACGTCGCGGATCAAAAGTTCCAGCCCGGAGGCGCGCTCGCGCTGATCGGCATACCCGGTCATCAGCAGGATCGGCAGCGCCGGATAGTCGCGGCTTGCGGCAAGGGCGAGCGCGATCCCGTCCATCATCGGCATCTTGATATCGGTCAGCAGAAGGTCGAATGCGCCATCGTCGCGCAGCAGCGCGTCGAGCGCAGCCGCGCCGTCGCTATTGGCAACCACTTCATGCCCGTCCTGTTTCAGAGCCCGCGCGACCAGTTCGCGCAGTGAATCCTCGTCTTCCGCAAGCAGTATTCGCGCCATGACCCCTCACATGAATCCGGCTTGTGCATCGTGCCGGTTGAAGAAACGGACCGATATGCCATTCGCCTCGGCGGGCGGTGAAGCAAGCCGCGTCCGGAACGGCAAGGTTTCGCCGGGCGGCAGCAAGGTGCGGGACGGCCTCGCGGTCCAGGCATAGATTTCCTTGCCGCTGCTGTCGACCACCGCAAAGCGCAGCCGCGGGACTTCGGTGTGACGTGCGGTGGTGCCGACGATTTCACCCTCGACCACCAGCGTCGGAATGCCATCCTGCACATCGCGCAGAGTCTTGATGTTTTCGAAGGCGAGTCCGCGCAGATTGACCGGCAGTCCGATGGCCGCATAAAGCGCGGCGGTCTGTGGCAGCAAGCGGACTACCTGCTGACGCGTCGCAATCAGGCAGGCCAGTACCAGGACCAGCGCGCAGATCGCGGCCGGCAAGGCGTGTCGCGACAGCACGAGGCGTCGGCGCGCTCGTCGTTGGCCTGCGCGCGCAGCCGCGGTCCGTTCGACACTGGTCGGCGTTCCGATGCGTGGACGATCGTAGGCGGGATCGTCGGGCGGTACGATCGAAGGGGCGTCGTAAGTGTCAGCCGCGGTTGCCGCGCCCTGGGGAAGATCTGTATCCGTCAGGCCGGTTCCGCCGCCGCTGGCCCCCGCCAGCCCGACATGCACCACATCGTCCAGAGGCGGCCGTATCAGGGTGGGGTCGAGCGCCTCGTCCGCCGCCGCATACGCCGCTTCTGCAGCGAACTGGCGCGGCTGCTCATACCAGACATTATGGCAGGTCTTGCAGCGAACCGAGCGACCGGTTTCCCCGATGCTTTCGGGGCTCACCTGATAGGAGGTTGCGCAATTGGGGCAGACAATGAGCATCGCTGATTCGCGCCGGTCAGTTTTTCGGCCGCGACGCTAGCAGCCGTTCGTTAACGGATTGGAAACCATACCGGGCTGTGCTTCCCATATTGGCGGGTCCGGCAACCCGCTCAACCGGCGGGACGCGCGCCCCGGAAAGACCTGAATGTTCGTGGCATTGGCGGGCATAAACTGGAGGCCGCGTGGTCCGATTCGAGAATGTCGGTTTGCGATACGGGATGGGCCAGGAGATCCTGCGTGACCTGACCTTCCGGATCGAGCCGAATTCGTTCCAGTTCCTGACCGGACCCTCGGGAGCGGGCAAGACCTCGCTGCTGAAACTTCTGTTCCTGTCGCTGAAGCCGACCCGCGGCCTGATCACGCTGTTCGGTCGCGATACCTCCACGCTCGACAACGACAATCTTGCGAGCTTGCGCCGGCGCATCGGCATCGTGTTCCAGGATTTCCGGCTGCTCGACCATATGACCACCTACGAAAATGTGGCGCTGCCGTTCCGCATCATGGGCCGTGAAGAGAGCACCTATCGCTTCGAGGTGATCGAGTTGCTGCAATGGGTCGGGCTGGGCGAGCGTATGTGGGCGTTGCCGCCGGTCCTGTCGGGCGGCGAGAAGCAGCGCGCCGCGATTGCCCGCGCGGTGGTGGCGCGGCCGCATCTCCTGCTCGCGGACGAGCCAACCGGCAACGTCGATCCGGGCCTCGGCAAGCGACTGCTGCATCTGTTCCAGGAATTGAACAAATCCGGCACGTCGATTGTGATCGCGACCCACGACATCGCGCTGATGGATCAGTTTGACGCGCGCCGCCTTGTGCTTCATGGCGGCCGCCTGCACCTGTACGATTGAGGTCGCATGGCGCGCGCATTGAGGACTGCACAGACGGGGGCGAGGGACGCGCAGCGCGCGTCCGTTGCGCCGCTGCCGAAGATGGAATCGCCGATCGTGCCGCCTCAGTCGATCGGAGGGCGCGCACTCGTCGCGGTGGTCGCGATCATGACATTTCTCGCATCGCTGACGACCGGAGCGGTGATGCTGGTGCGCATGAATGCCGCCGACTGGCAGGCGGAAGTGCTGCGCGAGGTGACGATCCAGATCAGGCCAGGCGGCGGCGATCTGGACGCGGCGGTCAAGCAGGCATCCGATCTCGCGCGCGGATTTGCCGGTGTGTCCGATGTCCGCCCCTATTCGGGCGAGGAATCCGCGAAGTTGCTGGAGCCTTGGTTCGGCAGTGGGCTCAAGCTCGACGAACTGCCGGTTCCCCGTGTGATTGTGGTGAAGCTCGCCTCCGGCGCGAATGTCGATGTGGCGGCTCTTCGCAATGCGCTGGTCAGCAAGGTGCCGACTGCGACAGTTGACGATCATCGCGGCTGGATCGGACGGATGCGCGCGGTCGCGGATGTCGTGGTGGCGGGCGGTATTATCGTGCTGGGGCTTGTGATCGCGGTGACGATCCTGTGCGTCAACTTCGCGACCCGCGGGGCAATGGCCGCCAATCGCCCGGTGATCGAAGTGCTTCACTTTGTCGGCGCGCAGGACCGCTACATTGCCGGCCAGTTTCAGCGGCATTTTCTCTGGCTTGGGCTGAAGGGCGGCGTCATCGGCGGCCTTGCCGCAATCCTGCTATTCGCCCTGATCGTGCCGGTGGAGGCGATCATTCGCGGCAATGCCGGGCCTGAGCAATTCGCCGCGCTGTTCGGCTCGATGACGCTCGGGTTCTCCGGTTATCTGGTCATTTTCGTGCAGATCGTGGTGATTGCCGCGGTCGCCTCCGAAGCGTCGCGGCGGACCGTAAACCAGACCATTGCCTCGATCTGACCGGCTCCGGTAGGCCAATTTGTCGTTAGTCTGGTATGGGTTGAGCGATGCCGTCCGCCGAATCACATCGACCCCTGCGTGCGCCGAAGGGGGTACGTTCTGCCCCTTTGATGCGGCTTGTCGGCTGGATGATCGGGCTTGGTCTGCTGTGCGCTGCGGTTTTCTTCGCCGGCTTTGTCTGGTTCGTGGCGCGACTGCCTGCCACCGAACCGGCATTCACCGAAAAGGCCGACGGGATCGTGGTCCTGACCGGCGGCGCGTCGCGGATCGAGGATGCGATCGATCTGCTGGCGAGCAACCGCGGCCAGCGGCTGCTGATTTCCGGGGTCAACCCGATGACCAGCGAACGGGAGATCGCGCGGCTGCGGCCGGAGCACGAGAAGATCATCGCCTGCTGCGTCGATCTCGACCGCACCGCCGTCAACACCATCACCAACGCCACCGAGACCCGCCGCTGGGCGATGGATCGCGGGTTCAAGTCGCTGATCGTGGTCACCTCAAGCTATCACATGCCGCGCGCGATGGCGGAATTGTCGCATCAGCTCCCCGACACCGTGCTGATCGAGTTTCCCGTGATCAGCGAGCAGCTGAAAGCCGGCTGGACACATGGCCCGACCTTGCGGCTTCTGTTCACCGAATATCTGAAATACGTCGCTGCGCTGGTGCGTATCCAGGTTCCTGCGATCGACCGGTTTTTCGCGTGATCAATTCGGACTGAACCCGTGATCGTCATCCGCTCCGTCATTTTCAATGTCGTTTTCTATCTGGTGCTGTTCGTTTACCTGATCGCGGCGATGCCGACGCTCGCGATGCCGCGCGGCGCGCTATGGGCAATGGTGAAGAGCTGGAGCCGCGTGAATCTCTGGCTCTTGAAGGTCATCTGCAACATCGGCTGCGAATTCCGTGGCCTTGAGAACATCCCGACGGGCGCCGCGCTGATCGCGTCCAAGCACCAGTCGATGTGGGAAACCTTCGCGCTGATCACCGTGCTCGACGATCCGGCCTATATCCTCAAGCGCGAACTGCTCTGGATTCCGTTCTTCGGCTGGTGCGCGGCCAAGGCCGAGATGATTCCGGTGGATCGCGGCCGGCGCTCGCAGGCGCTGGCGGCGATGACCGAGCGCGCCAAACGCGAAACGGCGAGAGGCCGCGAGATCATCATCTTCCCGGAAGGCACGCGGCGCGCACCGGGCGCCGAGCCGAAATACAAATTCGGCGTCGCCTTCCTCTATACGGAGCTTGGCGTGCCCTGCGTACCGGTGGCGCTCAATTCGGGACTGTTCTGGCCGCGGCGGTCGTTCCGCCGCTATCCCGGCGTGGTGCTTGTGGAGTTCCTGCCGCCGATCGAACCGGGACTCGACCGCCAGACGTTCTACGACCGCCTGCAGGACGCGATCGAAACCAAGACCGCAGAACTGGTGGCGATGGGGACGCGCTCGTCGGGTGAACCATCGCTTCGTCCGGGGCGCGAAGCGTAAGGGCGCAATAAGCGCAGCGCTTTGCGCCTACGAACTTGCGTTATGTCAGCGGGGGAAGGGGAGACTCGTGCCCCGCGCCCTTCAGCCGCTCCGCCAGCGCATGCAGTTCCGCATCGCGGCAGCCGAGTCGCTCAAGTTCAGCCACCGTCGCCAGCACATAATCCGGGTTAGCGCCCGAGCGTCCGTGCCCCTGCCGGATCAGATGCAGGCGCTGGTCGAGCGACAGCTTGCCAGCATATTGAGGATGGCCGCGATCGACAATGTAGGTCAACGCCTCGATCCTCCGTTCCGGCTTGCCGAGCAGCGTCACGTTGCGCAGCACCTCGAGATAGACCGCGGTGATCTGTTCGCGCTCGCGCAGATAGGCGATGGTCGCGGCGCGGTCGGCGGCGGCGACCCGAAAGGCAAGGCCCCGGCAGGCGCCGCCGCGGTCCAGCCCCAGCACCAATCCCGGCCGCTCCGGGGTGCCGCGATGGACGAAGGACTAGACGCAGAGCGAGCGGTGCAGACCGGTGACCCGGGCCGGGACCTTCTCGACAAACGAAAAGCCCGGCCGCCACAGCAGCGAGCCGTAGCCGAAAACCCATAAATCGTCGGGAATCTGGTCGATTGCGAGCTTCATTGGACGAGATCGGGACTACCACGCTGCGGTCAACATCGAAACGCCGTATTCGGCGAACCTTTGGCGGCTTATAAGGGGCAAAATGGATGTCGCCCATGGACTATGACCCGACGCCACGGCGCCGCCGCTCGATCGGCTGGCTCATTCCAGCACTGGTGCTGGTGATCATCGCCGCCGGCTGGAGCGCATTCTGGTTTTACGCCGCCGACCGGGCGCGCGAGACCATCGCCGGCTGGATCGAGCGCGAAGCACGCGGTGGGCGGGTCTACGCCTGTGGCTCGGAGGCGCTCGGCGGCTTTCCGTTCCGGATCGAGTTCCATTGCAATCTGGCGAGCGCCAACCTGGAGAAAACCCGGCCACCGCTGAAGCTGACCGCCACGCATATTCACGCGGCTGTACAGGTCTACCAGCCGACGCTGGTGATCGCGGAGGTCGAGGGACCGCTGATTGTTGCCGAGGCCGGCCAGCCGCCGAGCATGACCGCGAACTGGTCGCTCGGCCAGATCAGCCTGCGCGGCACGCCGCGCAATCCGCAGCGGGTGTCGTTCTCTACCGAGAAGTTCTCGCTCGATCAAAACAGTGCCGGCAAGCCGGAGCGGGTGTTCACCGCCGAGAAGGGCCAGCTTCACGGCCGGCTCGCGTCCGGTACGGTGCGGGACGATCCGGTGATCGATGTGGCTGCCATGCTCAGGGCCGCAAGCGCCACGTCGTGGCATCCGGCGCTCGTACAGCCATTCGATTTCGACGGCGACACGCGGCTGATCGGCCTGCGCAATTTCCAGCCCAAATCCTGGGCCGAACGATTCAAGGAAATTCAGCTCTCCAACGGCCGGATCGAGGTGCGCAACGCGCGATTTCAGCAGGGTGACATGCTCGCGGTTGCAACCGGCAATCTGAAGCTGACCCGGCAGGGTTACCTCGACGGCGAACTGATGGTCACCGCAACCGGGATCGAGAAGCTTCTGCCGGCACTCGGGCGAGACATGCTGGCGCAGCAGCGCAGCAGCCGGAGTCAGCGGCTCGGCGCGGCGCTGAACCTGCTCGATCAGATGGCGCCCGGCGCGATTGCCGGCGCGGTGTCGCTCCTGGGCGAGCAGGTCGAGCTTGAGGGCAAACGCGCAACCAAGATGCCGCTCAAGTTCAAGGATGGCGTTGCGACGCTCGGTCCGGTGAAGCTTGGGCAGACGCCGCCGCTGTTTTGAATATCCGACCTTAGCCACATACTCCGTTCATTCCCGCGCAAGCGGGAATCCAGTCTTTGACCCTGGGTCCCCGCTTTCGCGGGGACGAACGGCGGAGGTTCAATCAATCGTCGTCCGATGCATAGGGCCGCACGATCGGAGCGATCGGCAGCGGCCCATGCGGGCGGCCAAAGTCCGGCGCCGCCGAATCCTGCCCGATGGTGACGATGCCGCGCCGGATCGCGCGCGTGCGGGTGAAGTGTTCGAACAGCGCCTCGCCGTCGCCGCGCCGGATCGCGCGGGTCAGCTTCGACAGATCCTCGTTGAAGGTGCCGAGCATTTCCAGCACCGCATCCTTGTTGTGCAGGAACACGTCTCGCCACATCGTCGGGTCCGAGGCCGCGATGCGGGTGAAATCGCGGAAGCCGCCGGCGGAGAATTTCAGCACCTCGGATTCGGTGACATCGCCCAGTTCGTTCGCGGTGCCGACGATGGTGTACGCGATCAGATGCGGGAGATGGCTGGTGATCGCGAGAACAAGATCGTGATGCTCCGGCGTCATCACCGCGACATTGGCGCCGATCTTTTCCCAGAAGGCCTGCAGCGTTTCGGTCGCGGTCGGGTCGGTACCTTCGACCGGCGTGAGAATGCACCAGCGATTGACGAATAATTCTGCGAAGCCCGCATCCGGGCCTGAATTCTCGGTGCCGGCGACCGGATGGGCGGGAATGAAATGCACGCCCTCCGGTACGAACGGCGCCATCTCGCGCGCGACCGAGGCTTTCACCGAACCGACATCGGACAGGATCGCACCGGGCTTGAGGCTGCCCGCGATGTCTTTCGCGACATCGCCACAAGCGCCGACCGGAACCGCGATCACGACAAGGTCCGCATCCTTCACCGCGGCGGCGCTGGTCTCGGCCACGTCATCGGCAAAGCTTGCGCCGATCTCGCGCACGCGCTTTCGCGCCTCTGGAGAGGCGTCCGTCACCACAACGGTCTTCGCCGTGCCCGTGGCCTTGGCGGCGCGCGCCACCGATCCGCCGATCAGACCGGCGCCGATCACGGCGAGGCGGGAGATGGTGGGGGTGTTCGTCATCATTGCGCGACGCGAGCGCAGTCTGCGGCCCTCCCCCCGCGAAGCGGCGGGGAGGGGTCGGGGGTGGGGGGAGCAGTCGTGAGGTCGGAACACAGTGCGCTATGCGACGCATGCCCCCCACCCCGGTTCGCCTCGCATACGCGACGCGAACCGACCCTCCCCGCCGCTTCGCGGGGGGAGGGAAAGGGAGGAGAGCGCAGCGCAGACGCTACCATCACTTTCCCATGAACTCGGCGAGCGTCTTCACCGTCAGCCGGTTGGCTTCCTCGCTGCCGACGGTCATGCGCAGGCAATTCGGCAGCTTGTAGGCCCGCACCGCGCGCATGACCACGCCGCGCGAGGTCAGGAGGGCATCGGCCTCGGCCGCGGTCTTGCCCGGCGTTTCCGGGAAATGCAGCAGGATAAAATTGCCGACGCTCGGCGTCACCTTGATGCCGAGCTTCTCCAGCTCGGTGGTGAGCCAGGGCAGCCATTTTTCGTTATGCGCGCGCGCCTTGTCGAGATGCGCGGTGTCGTTGATCGAAGCGATGCCGGCAGCGATCGCGGGCGCATTGACATTGAACGGCCCGCGGATGCGGTTCAGCGCATCGATGATATGCGCGGGACCGTAGATCCAGCCGAGCCGCAGCGCGGCGAGCCCATGGATCTTCGAGAACGTGCGCAGCATCACGACATTTTCCGATGTCGCGACCAGTTCGATGCCGGCCTCGTAATCGTTGCGCTTGACGTATTCGCAATAGGCCGCATCGAGCACCAGCATCACATGCGGCGGCAAGCCGGCATGCAAGCGCTTGACCTCGTCGAACGGGAGATAGGTGCCGGTCGGATTGTTCGGATTGGCGAGGAAGACCAGCTTGGTCTTCGGCGTCACTGCCTTCAGGATCGAATCGACATCCGCGGTGAAGTTCTTCTCCGCGGCGATCACCGGTTTCGCGCCGGCGCCGAGCGTTGCAATCGGATACATCAGGAAGCCGTGGGTGGTGTGGATCGCCTCGTCGCCGTCGGCGAGGTAACCGCGCGCCAGAAGGTTGATCAGGTCGTCGGAGCCGGCGCCGCAAATGATGCGGTTCGGGTCTAGCCCGAGCGCCCTGCCGATGGCTTCGCGCAAGGCGGTCGCGGCGCCGTCGGGGTAATCCTGCAGTTCGTTGGCAACGGACTTGTACGCCTCGATCGCCTTCGGGCTGGCGCCGAGCGGGCTCTCGTTCGACGACAGCTTGTGGATCTTGTCGACGCCCGGTGCCGAGGATTTGCCGGGCACATAGGCGGCGATGTCGAGAACGCCGGGGCGCGGCTGCGGACGCGTTGCTGCAGTCATTTCGGGAACACCTCAACAGGAAAATAAGCGGACGACTATCGCGAGGCGGCCACCGGCCGCGCTTCCGCAAGCGTATAGCGGGTCGCGTGGCTGCCGACGAGGGCCGTGGAGCGGACGGAAGCCCCCGCCTTCACCAGCGCGTCGGTGATGGCGGCGAGGGTCTGCCCCTTGGGGACCGAGATCAGCAGCGCCGCGCCGTCGAAGGCGCCGTCCGGCTCCGCGATCACCTCGGCCAGCGGGGCGAGGGTGCGGGCCGCGGCAGCGCCCCAGCCCGAGACCCGGACGCTGTAGACCTCGACCTCGGCCATCACCGCATCGGCCGCCGGATGCGCCACCGCAAAGACCGGCAGCGAGGCCGGATGATCCGGACGCTCCACGAACGGCAGGCGGGCGATGATCTTTGGCGCCTTCTCGGCTTCCAGCGATTGCCACCAGGCGCCGGCGCCGGCGACCGAGACCGCCGGAACCAAAGCGAGATCGCCCTTCGAGGCGGCGACAGCGGCGATGGCGGGGCCGGCGCCCATATGCGGCAGGAACGGTACCGTGAAGCCGAAATGAAAGCGCGCGGAATCCCGCATCGCGGCTTCTCCGACCGTAAGGTCGGCATGGACGGAATAGGGCGCCTGGACATGGGTGAAGGTCGCGATGATGACCCGCCAGATGCTCTCGACGGTATCGAGCGGCAGAATGCCGCGATGGCGCTCGACCAGTTTGCGCATCATCGAGACTTCGCGCGCCGGGCGGAAGGCGGAGCCGGATTCCTGCGTGCCCTTCACCTTGATCAGGTTCTCGATGATCTCACTGCGCTCGATCAGGAGGGCATGCATGGCCTCGTCGATCCGGTCGATTTCGGCGCGCAGGGCGGCGAGCGAGGGGGCTGATTGTTGGGCCTGATCGGACATGGTTTTCTCATTAACGCTGGGGCTCATGATTAGGTGGGCAGGCCCCCGAAATCAAAGAAAACATTGACTTAATGGCGGTGAGGCCTACCTAGAACGACCGGCTCCCAGGCCGGGACAGCCCGGTCCGCCGCGTCAGGCGAGAGCCGGGCGGAGAGTGTCGGGTTAAAGCGTAATGGCCGAGGCCGATCTCAAATCCACGAAAGGCGTGCGCTCTCGCGCACAAGAGGCGGAAAGCCCGCGGGAATCGCTTGTGGTCCGCTTCGGTGCGGACCGTCCGCTGAAGCTCGATTCCGGCATTGCGCTGTCGCCGTTCCAGATCGCCTACAAGACGTACGGCCAGCTCAATGCGCAGCGCAGCAACGCCATCCTGATCTGCCATGCGCTGACCGGCGACCAGCATGCCGCCAGCGTGCATCCGGTCACCGGCAAGAACGGCTGGTGGGAGACCATGGTCGGCCCCGGGAAGCCGATCGATACCGAGCGCTATTTCGTCATCTGCTCCAATGTGGTCGGCGGCTGCATGGGCTCGTCGGGCCCGTCCTCGATCGATCCGAAGACCGGCCAGCCCTACGGCCTCGAATTTCCGGTCATCACCATCCGCGACATGGTCCGCGCCCAGGCGATGCTGATCGACCATCTCGGCATCGATACGCTGTTCGCCGTGGCCGGCGGGTCGATGGGCGGCATGCAGGTGCTGCAATGGGCGGAGAGCTTTCCGGAGCGCGTGTTCAGCGTGCTGCCGATCGCCTGCGCCACCCGGCATTCGGCGCAGAATATCGCCTTCCACGAGGTCGGCCGGCAGGCGGTGATGGCCGACCCGGAATGGCGGCATGGCCGCTACACCGTCGAGGGCACCAATCCGCATCGCGGTTTAGCGGTCGCACGCATGGGTGCGCATATCACCTATATGTCCGACGCTGCCCTGCACCGGAAGTTCGGGCGCCGATTCCAGGATCGCACCAACCCGACCTTCTCGTTCGACGCCGATTTCGAGGTCGAGAGCTATCTGCGGCATCAGGGCTCGTCCTTCGTCGAGCGTTTCGATGCGAATTCCTATCTCTATCTCACCCGCGCGATGGATTATTTCGATATCGCCGCGGAGCATGACGGCGTGCTGGCCAACGCCTTCAAGAATTCGCCGACCCGCTTTTGCGTCGTCAGCTTCACCAGCGACTGGCTGTTCCCGACGTCGGAATCGCGTGCCATCGTGCACGCGCTGAATGCCGCAGGAGCGCGGGTCTCGTTCGCCGAGATCGTCACCGACAAGGGCCACGACGCCTTCCTGCTCGAGGAGCCGGAATTGTTCGCGATCATTCGCGGCTTCCTTGACGGCGCTGCGCGGGCGCGGGGGCTTGTGGTATCCTCATGAACATGCATACCCGCCCGCAACGCGAACTGGCGATCCCGCATGCCGCCCGCACCGCCACCGGCGCTCGCGTCGATCTGCTGGTGGTATCGCAGATGGTCGAGCCCGGCGCCAAGGTGCTCGATGTCGGCTGCGGCGACGGCGAACTGCTCAAGATTCTGACCGAGACCAAGAATGTCGACGGACGCGGCATCGAGATCTCGCGCGAGGGCGTCAATCTGTGCGTCGCCAAGGGGCTTGCAGTGATCCAGGGCGATGCCGACACCGACCTCGCCGATTACCCGAACGATGCGTTCGATTACGTCATCCTGTCGCAGACCCTGCAGGCGACCTGGCGGCCGCGCGTGGTGCTGGAACACATGCTGCGCATCGGCGAGCGCGCGATCGTATCGTTTCCGAATTTCGGTCACTGGAAAATGCGGCTGAAGCTTCTGTTCCTCGGCCGCATGCCGCGCACCAAGAATCTGCCGGACACCTGGTACGACACCCAGAACATTCACTTTTGCACCATCCGCGATTTTCGCGATCTCTGTAACGAGATCGACATAAAAATGGAGGCTGCGGTTGCGCTGAATGCGTGGGGCGGCAAGCTTCGCCTGAATGCGCCATGGTGGTTCTGGAATTTGTTCGGCGAACAGGCCGTGTTCCTGCTGAGCCGCAAGCGTTAACTATCCTGCCTGCGACCTTTGTCGCACGCCGCGCGCCATATTTCGTTCCCGTTTGCATCAATGTTTCAGTTCGAAAGTTGATGTGAACACTCCGCCGGATTCTGGTCCCATTCCGGCCCGCTTCTCCCGTCATTGCGCAGGCCTCGCCGCCGTGTCCGTCACGGCGGCGTTTTCGTGACCGCCGTACGCCGAGCGCGCGTGCGGTGACCTGCAACGGGACAAGAAGAAAACGGGATTGATCCATTGATGACGTTCAAGCTGACGACAACCAAGCTGACACCGACTACAAACAAGCCGACACGACGCTTCTCCAGGGCCTTCGCCCTCGCCGCCATGATCGCAACCGCGATCGTCCTCTCCCAGACGACAGCCGAAGCGCGGCGCTACAAGCAGAAAACCGTCCGCCATCACGTGACCGCCACGGCCCCTGTGTCGGGCGGTATCCACGGCTCGGGCAACCAATATGCGCATCTCGCGTATGGAAGCGCGGCAGCGCCGGCAAAGCGCTCTGCAAGGAATACGCGGCAGTGGCGCAACGCGGGCGCAGCCGCGACCAGAGCGACGCGTGCGCATTCACCGCGCGTCACGCGGGCGGCGCGGCGCTCCTATGCCGCAGTTCAGCCAACGGCGGGTATGGCTTCGGGCATGGGATCAGGCATGGCTGTGGGCATGGGCTCGTCCGGGCTGGTGGCCAAGGCACGCAGCTATCTCGGCACGAACCCGACCGGCATGAGCGCGGCCTGGTGCGCCCGCTTCATGAATATGGTGCTGGAGAGGTCCGGCCGGCGCGGCACCGGATCGAACATGGCGCGCTCGTTTGCCAATTATGGCCGCCGGGTCTCCGGCCCGCAGGTCGGCGCGATTGCCGTGATGTCACGAGGCCGCGGTGGCGGGCACGTCGGAATCGTCTCCGGGATCGACAAGTCCGGCAACCCCATCATCATTTCCGGCAATCATAACCGCCGGGTGGGCGAAGCGGCTTATCCTCGCGGCCGCATTTACGCCTATGTGATGCCTTGATCGCCCGCTGAAATCACTCCGTCGTGAGCGCTTTTGTAACGCGTAGCGCAGCACGAGGGGGAAGGGACCACGGCCGCCCATGGGCGGCCGTGGCGTTTGTCAGGTCGGAGTTGAGTTTGGCCCATCAGCATTCGACGACGTGAACGTGCCCTTGCTTGCCGTAAGCAACGAGAGCACGGTCTCGCGTGAGGAGGGTACAAGCAAGGTCTCGCGCCGTGGCCGCGATGATCCGGTCAGCGGGATCACGCGGTGGTTCGCCCGGTAGGAATGACGATTCGACTAGGAGGTCAGGTCGCATGTCGGCGAGGCGTACCAACGGCGCTTCAAGCATCCGCGAGAACCATCGCTGCGGCGAGGTCAGAAGTTGGATTCGGTTTCGGGAGGCCAGCAACCCGATCTCCCATGCGCTGATAGGCGAGATGTATGTAGGGACGCCTGCCGCATGAGCGCCGTTCATCAAATCCGTGGCCTCGCGCCTGATGTTCTGATCTTCGGCGATGAAGATCAGCGCGCAAGTGTCGAGCAGCAGCGGGCGCACGTTACCTGTCGCCCCAGTGAGGGTCGGCTGGTTTTGTCACGTCGGTGCCGGGATTGATCCGAAGAAGGCCCTTTGAAAGTCCGAAGAGCGGGTGGCGGCCCGGTGCGCCGCTCGTCGAGGGCGATGGTTCGCTTTTCCGAACCCGTTTGAACACCAGCTTGCGCTCGGCCATGTCGACCTGCTCGGTCTCGAATCCCGCGTCGAGCCAGACCTTGGTCATCACGCTGTTGGTCGGGTTATTGCTCCACCAGGCGCGATACCGCGCCGAGGATGGCAGTTTGGTTCGCGTAATGCGCTCGACATCGGCGAAGCTGAGCCGCACTTCGCTGGCTGATTGGGCGCGGAGAAACTCCCCCAACGGGTCGTATTTCGACATCGCCGCCTCATATGTACAGTAAATATGTAGTAATATTTACTGTTGTGGCGCGTGTTGTCAAGCCTCAGCAGCTGCGCGATGTGTCGGTGAGCCCGCCTACCGATGGATCAGCGTGCCGGCGCCGTGGTCGGTGAACAATTCCAGCAACACGGCGTGCTTTTCCTTGCCGTCGAGGATCACCACGCCCTCGACGCCCTGCTCAAGTGCGGTGATGCAGGTCTCGACCTTGGGGATCATGCCGCCGGAGATGGTGCCGTCGGCGATCAGCTTGCGCACGTCGTTCATCGACATGTCAGGGATCAGCTTCTTGTTCTTGTCGAGCACGCCCGGCACGTCGGTCAGCAGCAGCAGGCGCTTGGCCTTCAGCGCGCCGGCGATATAGCCCGCGAAGGTGTCGGCATTGACGTTGAAGGTCTCGCCGTTCGGGCCGGACGCGATCGGCGCCAGCACCGGAATGAGTTCGCGGCCGATGATCTGGTCGAGCACCGAGGTGTCGATCTTTTCCGGCTCGCCGACGAAGCCGAGATCGACCACATCCGCCACGGACGCGCCGCTCGGGCTGCCGGCCTTGCGCGCGACTACCATGTTGCCGTCCTTGCCGCACAACCCCACGGCCTTGCCGCCGGCCTGATTGATGTGGCTGACGATCTGCTTGTTGATCGAGCCGGCCAGCACCATCTCGACGATCTCGACGGTCGCCGCATCGGTGACGCGCAGTCCGCCCGAGAATTGCGATTTGATGCCGAGCCGGTTCAGCATCGCCGCGATCTGCGGGCCGCCGCCATGCACCACCACCGGATTGATCGCGGTCTGCTCCAGCAGCACGATATCGCGGGCAAAGGCGCGGGCGGCTTCCTCCTCACCCATGGCGTGGCCGCCGTACTTGATCACGACGATCTCCTCGTCGTAGCGCTGCATATGCGGCAGCGCCTCGGACAGAATACGGGCCTGGTCAAAGGGGGAAACCGTCATTACGGGGAGTCCTTGGCGTGGAAAACCGGCAGGAGATTTCGCGGCGGTTTTAGCGGGCCGCCCTTGAATGCGGAAGGCCTAACGCATCGCGAGGAAGGCCGACACCGCCAGCAAGGCCCAGCCGCCGATCATGACGATGCCGCCCGCCGGCGCCGCCATCGGAAAAAGCCGGTGGCCGGCATAGGCGCGCAGCGCGAGATCGCCGGAAAACAGCGCCACCCCGGCCAGCAGAACGATTGCGGCCGCGATCCCGAGCGGCCGGCTGACAAGTCCGGACGCGATCCCGGCACAGGCCGCGATCACCGCGGCCGCGTGAAACAGCAGCATGTGGCCGGCGCTGTCGAGCCCCGTTCCCGGCTTCGCATGGGCGCCGGCGGCCGCGAAAATAATTCCGGCGCAGCCGAACAGCGCGGCGATGCCAGTCAGGACCTGCAGCATGTGTCTCCCCTATTTGCGTTCGGCGACCAGGCGCGCGATCGCCGCCCGCAGTTCCGGAATGCCGGTGCCCTCGCGCGACGAGGTTGCGATCACGTCGGGAAACGCCGCCGCGCTTTTCACGATCCGTGCCGACACGTCGGCGATGCGCGCCGCAAGATCGGCCGCGGAGAGCTGGTCGCATTTCGTCAGTACGATCTGGTGCGACACCGCGGCGCTGCGCAACAGGTCGAGGGCCGGCTTGTCGGCTTCCTTGATGCCGTGGCGGCTGTCGATCAGCACATAGACCCGGGCCAGGTTGGCGCGGCCCTGCAGATAGGCATGGATCAGGTCGGTCCAGGCCCGGACCTTGGCCTTCGGCGCCTCGGCGTAGCCGTAGCCCGGCATGTCGGCGAGCCGCAGATTGTCCGGTCCCTGAAAGAAGATGATCTCCTGGGTGCGGCCGGGCGTATGCGAGGTGCGTGCGAGCGCCTTGCGTCCGGTCACCGCATTGATCAGCGAGGATTTGCCCGCATTGGAGCGGCCGGCAAAGGCGATCTCCAGCCCCTTCATCGGCGGTAGCGTCTCGACCGAAGCTCCCGCCCAGATGAATTGCCAGTCGCCCGCGAACAGCTTGCGTCCGGCCTCGATCTCGCTGTGGGTATAGGTGGTCATAGGCCCTCCCTTGGTCGGTGCCGGGCTTGCAGTCAAGCTTGAGCGAGGTGACGCGGTTCGGTCCGGGCGTCCTGCCCGAGACAAAAATGGCCGGGACGAAGCCCGGCCATTCTCGTCGCCCGGTCAAGCCGGGCAGTGACAATTGAGATGCGTCACGCCTTCGGCGTCTGCGGTTTCTTCTTGCCGAACATTTCCGACAGATTGTCCCACAGCTCGATCTTCGCACCGTGCTTTTTCATGATGTAGGACTGCTGCAGCACCGACAGCGTGTTGTTCCAGGCCCAGTAGATCACGAGACCGGCCGGGAAGCTCGCCAGCATGATGGTGAACAGCAGCGGCATCCAGTCGAAGATCATCTTCTGCGTCGGATCCGGCGGCGACGGGTTCAGCTTCATCTGGAAGAACATCGTGATGCCCATGATGATCGGCCAGATTCCGATCATGAGATAGACGCCGATCACCGGCACGTTGGCCGGATTCCAGGGGATGAGCCCGAACAGATTGAAGATCGTGGTCGGATCCGGCGCGGCCAGATCCTTGATCCATCCGAAGAACGGCGCGTGCCGCATTTCGATGGTGATGAAGAGCACCTTGTAGAGAGCGAAGAAGACCGGGATCTGCACCAGGATCGGCAGACAGCCCGCCAGCGGGTTGATCTTTTCCTGCTTGTACAACTCCATCAAGGCCTGCTGCTGCTTGACCTTGTCGTCCTTGTAGCGCTCGCGCAGCTCCATCATCTGCGGCTGCACCGTCTTCATCTTCGCCATCGAGGCGTAAGACTTGTTGGCGAGCGGGAAGAACACGATCTTGATGATGACGGTGACGGCCAGGATCGCGAGGCCGAAATTGCCGAACAGCCGGAAGAAATAATCCAGCGCCCAGAACAGCGGCTTGGTGATGAAATAGAACCAGCCCCAGTCGATCAGAAGCTCGAACCGGTTGAGCTTGAGCGTGGTGTCGTAGCCGTCGATCAGCGACACTTCCTTGGCGCCGGCGAACAGTCGCGCCTTGGCGCTCCCGGTGCCGCCGGCCGCGACGGTGACGGGATCGAGCAGGTAATCGGTCTGGTAGACCTTGCGATTGTTGTGGTCGCGCGCCGAGAAGGTCGCCTGCAGCTTGGCGTTGGTCTCTGGCAGCAGTGTCGCCGCCCAATATTTGTCGGTGATGCCGAGCCAGCCATTGGTGATGCCGAATGCGACCTGCTTTTCCTTCTCGATATTGCTGTACGAGAATTCCTGCAGGCCCTTGTCGCCCATGACGCCGATCAGGCCTTCATGCAGGATGTAATAGCCGAGGATCTCCGGCTTGCCGTGGCGCGAGATCAGCGCATAGGGATAGAGCGTGAGCGGCTCGCTGCCGCGATTGATGACATTGTCCTCGATGGTGAAGAGGTAGTTCTCGTCGACGCCGATCGTGCGACGGAATTCGAGGCCTTCGCCGTTGTCCCAGGTCAGTGTGATCGGCTTGCCGACACCGAGCGCGCCCGAGCCGGCTTGAGTCCAGATCGTGGTGTCGTCGGGGACCTTGACCTTGCTGCCGGCGGCGTTGGTCCAGCCGAATTGTGCGTAGAACGGATGCGGGCTGCCGGACGGTGCGAGCAGCACGATCGCGGGCGATTTCGGATCGACGGTCTCGCGATACTTGATGAGCGACACGTCGTCGATGCGGCCGCCGCGCAGCGACACCGAGCCCTGGATGGTCGGGGTCTCGATCTTCACCCGCGGCGAGGCGGCGAGCACGGCCTCGCGGGTATAGATCTGTCCCGGAATGGTCGGCTGGCCGGGAACGGCCGGCGCAGCGGCGCCCGGCTGCTGGGTCGCGCCGGGCTCAGGTGTGGCGCCTGGCTGCGGGATCGTACCCGGTGCCGTCTGCTGGGCCTGTTGTTGCTGTTGCTGCTGCTGACGCAGCTTCGCCTCTTCGCGCTGTCTCTCCAGCTGCGGGCCGCCGATGAAATACTGCCAGCCAAGGATCACGAGCAGCGAAAGCCCGATCGCAAGAAACATGTTCTTCTGGTCGCTGATCATGTGTTCTTAGCTCACGGGTCTCGGGTTAACCTGCATCCGATTTCGGCTTGCGCCGCGTCGTGTGGATGCGCGCGATGGCGCGGCCGTAATCGGCGATCAGGTCGGAAAAGTCGGCCGACAACGCCGCCCGACGCCCGACAAGCACATAATCATGTCCGGCCTGCAACGCATCCGCCGAATTCAGCCGGACCAGTTCGCGGAGCCGGCGGCGGACACGGTTCCGCTCTGGGGCATTGCCGACCTTGCGGGACACCGTGAAACCGACCCGTACCGGGCCCTTGTCGCTTCGGTCGCGTGCTTGCAGCACAAAACCGGCGGACGGCACTTTGACCCCGCCGGTTGCGGCCACGAAATCCGCTCGCTGTTTCAGGCGCTCCATAGGGCCGGCCTTCAGGGCCGCCCCGGATCAGGCGCTGAGGCGCTTGCGGCCGCGCGCACGCCGCGCTGCCACGACCTTACGGCCACCCGTGGTGGCCATTCTGGCGCGGAAGCCGTGCCGGCGCTTGCGCACGAGCTTGCTCGGTTGATAGGTCCGTTTCACGGG
>CAZXJZ010000027.1:0-5952 GCA_964641065.1 uncultured Hyphomicrobiales bacterium
ATGGCCGCGGCATGGACCTGACGCTGATCGAGGTCATGCCGCTCGGCGACGTCGGCGAAGCGCGGCTCGATCAGTATCTGCCGCTGTCGATGGTCCGTGGCAGACTGGCGGAACGCTTCACGCTGGACGAGATCGATTATCGCACCGGCGGACCCGCCCGTTATGTCCGCGTCGCCGAGACCGGCGGCCGGCTCGGCTTCATCACGCCGATGACGCATAATTTCTGCGAATCCTGCAACCGCGTCAGGCTGACCTGCACCGGAACGCTGTTCATGTGTCTCGGGCAGGAGGACGCGGCCGACCTGCGCGCACCGCTGCGTGCTTCGGAATCCGACGAACTGCTGCATGCCGCGATCGAAGCCGCGGTGGCACGCAAGCCGAAGGGCCATGACTTCGTCATCGACCGCCGCCACACCCGCCCCGCTCTCCCCCGCCACATGAGCGTCACCGGCGGCTGACGGCGGACTTTTCGGAACATCCCGGTGAGCCAATCCGCTGCCAACCGTCGCGGCATGATCGCGCTGACGTTCGGCATGGCCGCGTACAGCGTCAACGATGCCTTCGTGAAGCTGGTGGCGGCCGAACTGCCCTTCGGCCAGGTCCTGTTCCTGCGCGGGGCGCTGTCCGCGGTCATCTTCGTTGTGGTGATTGCGGCAACCGGCGGGTTCCGGCACATCCTCACCGCCGGCAAGCCGATCGTAATGTGGCGCGCGCTGTTCGACGCGCTCGGCACGATCTTTTTCATTGCCGCGCTCGTCAACATGAAGATCGCCGACCTCTCGGCCGTGGTCATGACCTCGCCGCTGATCCTGACCGCGCTTGCCGCGCTCACACTCGGCGACCGCGTCGGCTGGCGGCGCTGGGCCGCGATCGGCATCGGACTGGCGGGCACGCTGTTCATCGTCAAGCCGACGGCCGCGACCTTTGACGTCTGGGCGCTCGCCGGACTGGCTGCGGCCTTTTTCTCGGCCGGGCGCGACCTTGCAACCCGGCGTATCGACCACACCGTGCCGTCACTCGTGGTTGGGCTCTACGGCACCATCGCGGTGACGCTGGCGGGCGCGGCAATCGGTCTCGGCGAGCGATGGATGATGCCTAGCGCGGGGCAATGGGCGTTCATCTCAATCGCAGCGGCCTTTCTCGGCATCGGTACGTACCTGGTGGTCCATGCCTTCCGCGGCGTCGAGATCGCGGCGGTCGCGCCCTTCCGCTACACGCTCCTGCTCTGGATGGGGATCGCGGGCTATGTCGGTTTTGGCGAAGTGCCGGATCGATGGGCAATCGTCGGCGCCGGACTCATCGCGCTGAGCGGACTTTATGCACTTCACCGCGAGGCGGTGGCGCGGCGCGAGCTTGCGGCCAAGGCCCTTCCGCCGGCCTAGCCAAACTTTCCATTGACGGGCGCGGCAAGGTTCGGATTAGCTGTGGTCACGATGGCCGGGGCGGCCGTCCGTGAGCGCTTTCCAGCGCCGGGATCGAGGGGATTCCGTTACCGTGCAAGCTTTGCTCGCAGTGAGCCGCGTTATCGATTCGATCAACTTGCGTCTCGGTAAATGGGTCTCATGGCTCATCGTTGTCGTCGTCATCGTTTCGACCGCGAACGCTATCAGCCGCAAGCTTTTCGGGCTGTCCTCAAATGCCTGGCTCGAGCTGCAGTGGATCATGTTCAGCGTGATCTTCATGGCCTGCTCGCCATGGACGCTGATGTCCAACGAACATATCCGCATCGACATCGTGAACAGCATGTTCCCCAAAAAAGTTCGCGACTCGATCGATATATTCGGTCACGTTGCGTTCCTGCTGCCCTTCACCGTCGTCATGATCGTGACCGGCTGGCCGTTCTTCCTTGCGTCCTTCCGGCTCAATGAGCAGTCCTTCAATGCCGGCGGACTGCCGCAATGGCCGGCCAAGTCGCTCGTTGTGATCGGATTCGCGCTGCTGTTCTTTCAGGGCATATCCGAACTGATCAAGCGCATTGCCGTGATGCGCGGCCTCATCCCCGACCCGTTCGAACAGACGCTGCATCCAGCGGAAGCCGAGGCCGAACGCCTGCTCGCCGACATCAAGCCCGATAAATGACAGCCGAGCGTATCGCCCAGCCATGACCCAGATCCTGATTCACTACATGGCGCCGATTATGTTTGGCTCCCTGGTGGTGTTTTTGCTGCTGGGCTATCCAGTTGCGTTCGCCTTGGCGGCAAACGGTCTGTTCTTCGGTTTGATCGGCATCGAGCTTGGGCTGTTTCGTCCCGATTTTCTCGGCGCGCTTCCGGAGCGCGTCTATGGTGTCATGAACAACGACACCCTGCTGGCGATCCCCTTCTTCACCTTCATGGGATTGATCCTCGAACGCTCCGGAATGGCGGAGGATTTGCTCGACACCATCGGGCAATTATTCGGCACCATTCGCGGCGGCCTTGCCTATGCGGTGATTTTCGTCGGCGCCCTGCTTGCCGCAACCACCGGCGTGGTCGCGGCGTCGGTCATCTCGATGGGACTGATCGCCCTGCCAATCATGCTGCGATACGGCTACGATCGCAGGGTCGCGACCGGCATCATCGCGGCGTCCGGCACACTGGCCCAGATCATTCCGCCGTCGCTGGTCCTGATCGTGATGGCCGATCAGCTCGGCCGTTCGGTCGGCGACATGTACGAAGGCGCCTTCATTCCCGGCCTCGTGCTTTCGGCGATCTATGCAGGCTACGTCTTCCTGGTTGCGAGCCTGAAGCCCGCAGCCGCCCCTGGTCTGCCCCTGGAAGCGCTGACATACAAGGAGCCGGACGGCAGCCGCGGCTTGCCGTCACTCTTCATCGTGGTCGTGTTCTCCGGCGTTGCTGCCTATCTTTACATGCGCACCACGAATGTCACCGCAGGCTCCGACTTCGTCGTCCTGACCATGTCGCTTGGGGTCGCGATCGCATTTTCGATCGCGATCATAAACCGCATCACGCGACTAAAGCTGCTTTCGGTGATGGCCGAGCAGGTCATCTTCGTGATGGTGCCGCCGCTGGCGCTGATCTTCCTGGTGCTCGGCACCATCTTCATCGGCGTCGCAACGCCGACGGAAGGCGGCGCCATGGGCGCGGTCGGGGCGATGTTGCTCGCCATTTCCAAGGGCCGTCTGACTTTCGATCTGACGCGGCAGGCCGCGCAATCCACAGCCAAGCTGGCGTCGTTCGTGATTTTCATCCTGATCGGCGCGCGGGTGTTTTCGCTGACCTTCTACGGCGTCGACGGTCACCACTGGGTTGAGCAATTGCTGGTCGGACTTCCCGGCGGACAGACTGGCTTTCTGATCGTCGTGAACGTGTTCGTGTTCCTTTTGGCCTTCTTCCTCGATTTCTTCGAGATCGCCTTTATCGTCATCCCCCTGCTCGCTCCCGCGGCCACCAAACTCGACATCGACCTGATCTGGTTTGGCGTGATCCTTGCGGTCAACATGCAGACGTCGTTCATGCACCCACCGTTCGGTTTCGCGCTGTTCTATCTGCGATCGGTGGCGCCGCGAACATCCTATGTCGACCGGGTCACCGGCAAGACCATGCCACCGGTTACGACCGGGGAGATTTACTGGGGCGCTGTGCCGTTCGTATTCATCCAGTGCATCATGGTGGCGCTGGTCATCGCCTTCCCGAGCATGGTCATGCACTACAAATCCGGACGGGTGGCGGCTGACCCCTCGAAGGTCGAGGAACAGCTCAGAAATCTGCCGGGCATCGAAATGCCGCCGCCGATTCAGTTCGACATGCCGCCGGTCATTAAGTGACAGCGTTGACGGACTGAGCGGGCGCTGTTGGACGACGCGTAAAGTCTCGCGCCATCAGGCCTTGCGGCCATGCCGCAACGAACTTGCACCAGCCGGATTGCGGTCCCGCTCAGCCGCGGGCGCGGGCGCGGATCATGAAACTGTCGTAGCCATATTCGGCGACCTGCCACCACAGATATTGCTCGTTGCGGAACGCCATCACGCTGTCGAGAACTTTCTTGAAGCCCGGATTCTTGGCCGAGGTCTCGGTGTAAAGCTCATTCGCGGCGGCATAGCAGGCATCCATCACCGACGGCGGAAACGAACGCAGTTGTGCACCGCCGCCGACCAGGCGGCGCAGCGCCGCCGGATTGGCCGCATCGTAGCGGGTCATCATGATGGTGTTGGCGACATGCGACGCGGAACTGACGATGGACTGATAGCTTTTCGGCAACTGGTTCCATTTGCCGATATTGATGAAGTTATGCAGCATCGGGCCACCTTCCCACCAGCCGGGATAATAATAATAGGGCGCGACCTTGTTGAAACCGAGTTTCTCGTCGTCATAGGGACCGACCCATTCCGCGGCATCAATCGTTCCCTTCTCGAGAGCCGGATAGATGTCACCGCCGGCGATCTGCTGCGGCACCACACCAAGCTTCGCCAACACGCGGCCGGCAAATCCGCCAATCCGCATCTTCAGTCCCTTCAGATCGGCGGTGATTTTGATCTCCTTTCGGAACCATCCGCCAATCTGCGCGCCGGTATTTCCCGCGGGAAACTCAATGATGTTGTACTTCTTGTAAAAGTCGTTCATCAGCTCGATGCCGTTGCCGTTGAACATCCAGGCGTCGATCATGCGCTGGTTGAAGCCGAACGGAATCGCCGTACCGAAGGCGAATGTCGGGTCCTTGCCGACATAATAATACGAAGCGGTATGACACATCTCGACCGTACCGCTGGTGACCGCATCGGCGGCTTGCAGACCGGGGACGATTTCGCCGGCGGCGAACACCTGAATCTGAAACCGGTTGTCGGTGGCTTCGGCCACAGCTTTGGAAAAGACCTCGGCGGCCCCGAAGATGGTGTCGAGCGACTTCGGATAGCTGGACGTCAGGCGCCATTTGATGTCAGGGCTCGATTGCGCAATGGCGGGTGCTGCAATTGTACTGGCCGCAAATCCCGCGGCCGTCGCCTGCAAGAACGATCTGCGTTTCATGGGGTCCCTCTCCAAAAACGGGCGAGGCCTGTTGCGTGCCGTGGTTGCGCTTGCGGTCGTTCTGCTCGCCCCCCCAATCATGCGCGCACCGAAACGCAATATCCACAAAGATAAAGAGCCGGCCCGTTGGGGCCGGCTCTTAAGATAGCACCTGACGCCGCGGGATCAGGAGCGGGTTCGCGCCCTGATCATGTAGCTGTCAAAGGCGTATTCCGCGACCTGCCACCAGAGATATTCGTCACTACGGAACGCAATCAGATTGTCGTAGATCTTCTTGAAACTCGGATTGCTCGCGGTAATCTCGGCATAGATGTCATTCGACGCCTTGAAGCAGGCATCGAGGATCGGTTGCGAGAACGGCCGCAACTGCGCGCCACCGGCCACCAGGCGTTTGATCGCGAGTGGGTTTTCCGCGTCATACTTCGCCGTCATCGTGATGTTGGCAGTATCGGACGCGGAACGAACGACCTGCTGATAGCCCTTCGGCAGCTCGTTCCATTTATCGATATTGATGAAGTTATGGATCGACGTGCTGCCTTCCCACCAGCCGGGGTAATAATAGTACGGCGCGACCTTCTGGAAGCCGAGCTTCTCGTCGTCGTACGGCCCGACCCATTCGGCAGCGTCGATAGTGCCCTTTTCGAGCGCAGGATAGATTTCGCCACCGGCAATCTGTTGCGGCACCACGCCGAGTTTCGACATGACCTGGCCGGCCAGACCGGCGATCCGCATCTTGAGACCCTTCAGGTCGGCAACCTCCTTGATCTCCTTGCGGAACCAGCCGCCCATCTGACCGGTGGTGTTGCCGGCCGGAAGCGCGATGAATTTGAACTTGGCGTAGAACTCATCCATCAGCTTGCTGCCGCCATGCTGATAGAGCCAGGAATTCTGCATGCGCGTATTCAGACCGAACGGAATGGCGCTGGCGAGTGCGAAAGTCGGATCCTTGCCGACATAGTAATAAGACGCGGTCTGGCACATCTCGACG
>CAZXJZ010000027.1:5962-33594 GCA_964641065.1 uncultured Hyphomicrobiales bacterium
GGTGACGGCATCGGCCGCGGCAAGACCGGGTACGATTTCGCCGGCGGCGAATGGCTGGATCTGGAATTTGTTGTCTGTTGCTTCCGCAACCGCCTTGCAGAACGTTTCGGCGCCGCCCCACAATGTGTCGAGCGACTTCGGGAAACTCGAGGTCAGGCGCCATTTGACGTTCGGGCTTGATTGCGCGATGGCGGGTTTGGCAATCGCGGCCGCAGCCGCGCCCGCTCCAATCGTCGCGATGAATTGACGGCGTTTCATATCCTTCTCCCGTAGAGGCTCTTGATTGCGGTTCCCGGCCCGGCGAGCGGCCAGCATGGCCGGCGGCGACGATGACGCTCCTGCCGGACCCAGGCAAGGGGCTCGGCTTTCACAAATCACCGGCGCGGCGTCAATGCACAATTCGGTTGGGGACGCGCTCTAGGGGGGCAGAAAACCGGCTACCGCAGGCCGGATACCGCCAATTTGGCCGCCGACGCTGCGGATTGCAGGTCCGCCGCGCTGACCTTCGGCTTTTCGGGACGTTTGATGCCGGGAAAAGCCTGCTCACCCAGCGTCACTGCCCGTCGCAAAGCGGCTTCCTTACCGGGATCGACCTTTTTCAAGTAAGGCAGCGCATCCCGGGCCTCGGCGCGCGCCGCCATCGCGAAACCAAGGCCGTCCAGATAGGCCTCCAGGCCATCGTCCTTCTGCACAACCACGTATTGCGCTGCAGCGCGATCGGCGAGTTCGGCCGCGATTTGCGCGCGTACGGCCTGGGCGGGAAGCTTCGATTTGGGCGCCTTCTTGTTCGCTTCGGCAAGGGCCGCGAACACCGCATTTGCTTTTCGCTTGACCTCAGCCACGGGCTTCTTCTCGGCCGCGGCGGCAACGGCCGCTTCCAGCTTGGCGCCAAGGCCGGTGACGCCGAGTGTCTTGAATACCTCTTCCATCGCGACATAGATCTCGGACAGCCCGTGCGCGAACATCTGCGCGCCGGCCTCCTGCTCCTGGCCCTGATAGGCCGCGAGCCCGCCATAATAATGCGCGGCGATCACCTGGAGCGCGACTCCATATTCCACCGGGTCCTTGGCGGCGGCTTCAACGTTGATGCCGCCTTCGCCGCCCTCCCCGCCTTCGCCACCTTCTCCGCCCTGGCCGACCGTGAGCGCCTGCGCGAGAATTTGCCGCCGCAGGTCGGCACTCATGCCATCATGCGTTGATGATTGCGCCGGCCGGACCAGGTGATCATTCCCATCCGCTGCCGGCACCGGTGACGATCCAGCGTGACCGGCGACAATGAAAGCGCCGACGCCGATCCAGATCTTGCGGCTCTTGTTCATCACGTTGTCTCACCAAGGCTATGCAGCGATACCTAATGTGCATCCATAGTCCCGCGGACGGACGAGGCCAACAGCGATGTATTTGAATTGTTCCAATTCAAATCCGGTGCATTTGCGAAACCGCGTATATTCGTGGCAAGGCGTCAGGCCATGCAGATCGTGATTGCAGATATTCTGAAACCCGACGACCTCACCACGGTCCACGCCGCGCTGGCGAAGGCTCGCTTCATCGACGGTCGCGAGACCGCAGGTTTCGCCGCGCGCCAGGTCAAGGACAACCGTCAGGCCGATTCCAGGGACAAAAGTCTCGACGCGGCGCGCAGCCTGGTCGCGGCGCGGATCATGGACAACGATCTGTTCCGGATCGCAGCGCGACCGAAAGCGCTGAGCCCGCTGCTTCTCTCACGCACCGAAACCGGCATGCAATATGGCGTGCATGTCGACGATGCGATCATGGGCGGCATGCGCACCGACATCGCCTTCACGCTGTTTCTCGATCCACCCGACGCCTATGACGGCGGCGAACTGGTGATCGAAAGCGCCGCGGGAGACGACCCGATCAAGCTGCCGGCAGGCTCAATGATCGTCTATCCGGCCACGACCTTGCACCGCGTCGCGATGGTGACGCGCGGACAGCGGCATGTGGTTGCAGGCTGGGCGAGAAGCCTGGTGCGCGACGCCGCGCAACGCGAACTCCTGTTCGATCTCGATACCGCGCGCCGCACGATTTTCGCGCGCGATGGCAAGACCGCGGAATTCGACCTTATTTCGAAATCGCTCGCAAACCTGCTGCGGATGTGGGCCGACGACTAGGTCAATCGGACGCGTGCAAACGCACCACCGTCATTTTTTTTCCGGCGGCTTCACATTGACGTTGATCTTGATCGGCTTCCACTCGCCATCGGACATCACGTAGCCGAGGTCATAGAAAACGTGGCTGGGCGTGGTGTCGAAATGTCCGTTGAGCGACAGCACGCCGCGGTCATCGACCTCGGCCGGCTTGTCCACGACCGGCGTTTTTGCAGCAATCAGATCGATATCGATCTTCTGTTCGACAAATGGCTTGAACACCTCTTTCAGCCGCTCGGGCGAAAACTGGTCGCGGAACGGCTTCGACAATTTGGAATGCAGGACCGTGTAATTCTGGGTGAGATTCGCATCATTAAAGGTCAGAAGCGTGGTCTTGATCAGGATCTCCTGCTGGGCCGGTTCCGGCGGCTTCTGGGCATGTGCCGGAACAGCCCAAACCGCGCCAGCCGCTGCCGCAATGGCCACGCAAAAAACCTGAAGCGATCCATTCTGCCGAGCGCGCATTCGGCCCCTCCATTCCCCTGAATTCCGAATATCGTCCGCCAACAATGCCGTCAGCGGGGCGAGAGGACAAGATGGTGCGCCATTAGGCCTCGATCACGATCTTCGGTGCCGCACGTCCCGCGCCCGGTCCCGCCAGGGAGTCCCGGAGCTTCTGCGCGATGTCGCGATAGACCTTGGCATGCGGTCCATCCGGCTGGGTTGCAACAACCGGCAGCCCGGCATCGGAGGTCTCGCGGATGGTCATGTCGAGGGGAACGGCACCGAGGAACGGCACATTCAGCCGTTCCGCCTCGTGCTTGGCGCCGCCGTGACCGAAGATGTCGGAGCGCGTGCCGCAGCTGGGGCATACGAAATAGCTCATGTTCTCGATCACGCCGAGAATCGGCACATTCACCCGCTTGAACATGGCGACCCCGCGCCGCGCGTCGATCAGGGCCAGATCCTGCGGCGTCGACACGATCACGGCGCCGGCCAGCGGCACCTGCTGCGCCATGGTGAGCTGCGCATCTCCGGTGCCGGGCGGCATGTCGACCACCATGATGTCGAGTTCGCCCCACTCCACCTCGCGCAGCATCTGGGTCAGCGCCGACATCACCATCGGGCCGCGCCAGATCATCGGCGTTTCTTCCTCGATCAGGAAACCGATCGACATCACCTGGAGATCGTAACGGCTGATCGGCTTCAGGCGCGTGCCGCCCACGGTCTGCGGCTTTTCGCGGATCGCCAGCAGCTTTGGCATCGACGGGCCATAGATATCGGCGTCGAGCACGCCGACTTTCAGGCCGAGATCGCGCAGCGCCAGCGCCAGATTGATCGAGGTGGTGGATTTGCCGACGCCACCCTTGCCGGAGGCGACCGCGATGATCGCCTTGACGCCGGGAACTCCGGACGGTCCGGACGGCGCGCCTTTAGCCTGCCCCTTCGCTGGCGAAGCCGCCTGCGGCGGCGGCGCGCTTTTCGCACCGCCGGCGCGCTCGGCGGTGAGCGCCACCATGGCGGAGACGACACCCGGCATCGCCTTGACCGTGTCCTCGACCTGCTTGCGCACCGGCTCCCAGGCCTTCACCTCGGCCGCATCGACGCTGAGCGAGAAGAAAACCTTCCCCTCCGTCACCACGATGTCGGACAGGACGCCGCGATCGACGAGCGTCCCTCCGCCCGGCGCTGCGATGGCCGCAAGCCGCTCACGGATCTGATCGTTTGTGGGTGCCACGTCGGTCTCCTCGCCGATTTTCAGGCCCTAGATAGGGCGGGTTGACGGGGGCGCACAAGGCGTCACATTGGCCGCCGATCGAAGGACCGGGCGGCGGATCGGTAGCAGACGAGCGCCCCAATGCATCGACGGGAGGACTTCAATGGCGAAGGTGGCGTTTCTGGGTCTCGGTGTCATGGGCTATCCGATGGCGGGGCATCTGAAGACCAAGGGCGGTCACGAGGTCACCGTCTACAACCGCACCGGCGCCAAAGCTGCGAAATGGGTCGCCGAATTCGGCGGAAACAGCGCGCCGACGCCGAGACAGGCGGCCGAGGGTCAGGATTTCGTCATGTGCTGCGTCGGCAATGACGACGATCTTCGGCAGGTTACGCTCGGGCCGGACGGAGCCTTCGCCGCGATGAAAAAGGGATCGGTCTTCGTCGATCACACCACCGCGTCGGCCGAGATTGCGCGCGAATTGTACCAGGCGGGGAAGGAACGCGGCTTCGAGGTGATCGATGCGCCGGTCTCGGGCGGGCAAGCCGGTGCCGAGAACGGAGTCTTGACCGTGATGTGCGGCGGCGATGCCGGCCCGTTCGGACGCGCAGAGACGGTAATCGCGGCCTACGCGCGCGCCTGCAACCTGATGGGCGCCGCGGGCGCAGGCCAACTCGCCAAGATGGTCAATCAGATCTGCATCGCGGGGCTGGTGCAGGGCCTCTCGGAGGGCCTGCATTTCGCGAAGAAGGCCGGGCTCGACATCGAGAAGCTGATCGCCACCATTTCTAAAGGCGCGGCGCAATCGTGGCAGATGGAGAACCGCTACAAGACCATGGCCGAAGGCAAATTCGAGTTCGGCTTCGCGGTCGACTGGATGCGCAAGGATCTGGGCATCTGCCTCGCCGAAGCCCGCAGGAACGGCGCGCATCTTCCGGTCAGCGCGCTGGTCGACCAGTTTTATTCCGAGGTCCAGGCGATGGGCGGAAAGCGCTGGGACACATCGAGCCTGATCGCGCGCCTGGACCGCTTCTAGCGGTTTTGCGTGGTCGCCTGCGCTTATTCGCAAAAGAAGAAGGCCGGCATTGCGCCGGCCTTCTCTGTATTTCGGGCTCTCTGACTAGCGGCGTCCTCCGCCGCCGCCGCGACCGCCACCGAAGCCGCCGCCACCACCGAAGCGATTGCCACCACCGCCGCCGCCGCTTGCGAACCGGTTGCCACCGCCGCCGCCGCCGTTGAAAGCCCGCGGCTGGAAGTTCTGGCGCGGCGCCTGAACGTTCTGGCGCTGGATCTGCGGGGCGCGCTGCTGGAATTGCTCGTTACGGATCACCTGAGGCTGGAAGTCCCGGCGACCCTGATTGACCGCCACGTTGGCCGGGTTCGGCCGGCCGCGGCCGGTGATCCCGGTATTGCCGTTCTGGAAGGGAATGACGCGACCGTTGTTCTGACCGTTCTGGTTGATGACCGGACGGCCACCGTTGTTGCCGTTCTGGTCGATCACCGGACGGCCGTTGCCATTGTTGCCGTTACCGTTGTTGCCGTTGCCATTCTGGCCCGGACGGCCGTTGTTGTTGCCGTTGTTGCCATTCTGGCCGAGGACGGGACGGCCGCCGTTGTTATTGCCGTTCTGGCCATTCTGGTTGATGACGGGACGACCACCATTGTTGTTGCCGTTCTGACCGTTCTGGTTGATCACCGGCCGGCCATTGCCGTTGTTGCCGTTGTTGCCATTGCCGATATTGCCATTCTGACCCGGGCGGCCGCTGTTGCCGTTATTGCCATTCTGGTTGAACGGACGACCGTTATTGTTGCCGCCATTCTGGTTGAAGCCCGGACGACCATTGTTGTTGCCGACATTGGCGAAATTGATGACCTGCCGCCCGCCATTGCCGAAGCCTTCACGGCCACCAAGCTTGATCAGACGACGACCGTCGTTGCCGATATTGATGCGCACGTTGCCGAACCGGCCGTCACCGAACCGGCCTTCGCCACGGCGGGGGAACGCGATGTTGATCTGGCGCGGACGCTCCTGCAGACGCTGAGCCCGGAACCCGAGACCGGTGTTGCGGAAACGGCGTGCGAAATCGGCGTAATCTTCGGGACGATTGCGGTGGGTGACGTTCTGCCACGCGACCATCTGCTTGCGCCGGTTGAGAACGCGGCGAACGTGATCGGCGAGCGGATCGGCGCCGTAGACGCGGACGAATTCCTCGTAATAGTCCTCGGAGTCTTCCGCGATCGCGATCTCGTAGGCCTGACGCACGGGACGTGATCCAAGCTCGGCCACCGCGACCCTGACCGGCACGACCGCCGGAGCCGCGGCGTCCGCACTGGCAAAGAACACGAATTCGGTGTTGAGCCGCGCGCTGTCCCACGGGGTCTGCTTCTTGTCGGTGGAGTCGTTGACCAGCAGGCGCACCTTCTTGAACACCTGCTCGACCGGCAGGTTGGGGGTGCGCGCGGTGCGCATGAAGGCCGCCGCATACGGGCTGTGCTTGCCCAGACCGTCGAAAGCCACCGTACCGGGCGCCGTCGAATAGGCGATCAGGGCGCCTTCCGGGGCGTCGACGAGAGCGAGGCCGCCATTGTCGTCGTTGGCGGAGCCACCGAAGGGGTTGTTGCGGCAGGCATCGACCACGACGATCCGCGCCTTGGTCTGGGTCGCCTCGAGCGCGGCGACGACATCGGCGAGCTTCACGCCCTGCTCCGGCAGGTCGTCCTCGTCGGAAAACTTGGCGTCGATCGGGATCAGGTAGTTTTCGCCGTCGGCCTGGATGCCGTGGCCGGCGTAATAGACCATCGCGACGGTGTTGCTACCCTTTTCGAGAACGCGGGCGGCGAACTCTTCGACGGTCTGCTTCATGATATCGCGGGTCAGGTCGAACGCCATAACGACCTCGAACCCGGCCTGGTTCAGCATCTGCGACACCGCCTGGGCGTCGTTCACCGGATTATTCAGCGGCTTGTTCACCTGATAGGCGGAATTGCCAATGACCAGCGCGACCCGGCTCTCAGCCTGGGCTGCCTGGGCGAGTTGAAAGCCGGTCGACTGCAGCGCAGCGGTCCGGACCTGGGCGGTCACGGAGGTCGACAGGGCCGCCGTGGCGGCGGCGGCGATCAGGAACGACGCGAACCCCTTCCGAAACATGACGTCCTCCATGAGCAAAATGTAATGACTTGGAGGTTCGTCGCAGGCGCTAGGGGCCGGGTTCACCGGCGGGATGACGATGGAGGCTTGGGAGCGTCCGCGCGCGGTCACACCTTCGTGCGTAGGTCTGCAGCGCTGGAGCGCCCTGCCGCAAGATCAACAAAAAGACAAATGAAATCAGAGGCTTAATGAAAATCGCCGGTCAGGCTTTGGCGCTGGGTCGCGCCGCCAGTTCCGCATGCCAGCGCCCGACATGGGTGAATTCCGCAGGTACCGACAGCTTGGCCGCCCGCATGAAATCCAGCGCGATCAGCCCGGTAATGTCTGCGACCGAAAAGCGGTCTCCTGCGGCGAAGCGGCGATGGGCCAGCTCCTGGTCCAGCAGGGCGAGAAATTCGAGCACCCGCGGCTTGTTGGCCTCGCCCCAGGCCGCCACCTGCGGGATCTCGTGATCTTTCATGCCGGAATGAAGATGCCGGAACACCTGCTGGACGCCGGCCAGAAGGTGCAGCTCGATCCGGCGCTGCCACATCTCGACCAGCGCGATTTCGACCGGACCGGTTCCGAAGAGCGCTGGCTCAGGCTGAAGCGCCTCGAAATACCGGCAGATCGCAATCGACTCGGTGATAACGGTGCCGTCATCGAGCTGCAGGGCCGGCACCAGCCGCAGCGGATTGACCGCGGCATATTGGTCCGACTTGTGCTCCATCGCACCCATGTCGACAGGCGCGATCGGGACCGAAATCCCCTTCTCCTTGAGGAACACCCGGACGCGCCGCGGATTGGGCGCTCGGCCGCCGTCATAGAGCCGCACGTGTAACCCTCGGTTAGTCCGGTTTCCGGAGCTGGTTAAGGTTGCCCTTAAGGTTTTTCAGCGAGCTTGACCAGTGTGATGGTTCAGAAATCCCCGCTCGCGCCTCCGCCTCGGCGCCGGGGGCTTTTCCTGGCCCAACCCACATCGGAATCAATGAGTTGCTAGCCTTCCCTCGAATCCAGCTTTCGCGCCTTGTCTGCCACGCATCAGGGCGAATTGCGGTTTCGAGGCGACGGTCTGTCTGGGAAGTCTTTCAGGTCCGCGGATGACCACAAGTAACGCGAGCGACGCACGGGAAGAAGCTGCCGCCAAGCGGCGGCGTGCGGCGTCGCAGCGGGTCCGGGACGCGCGCGACCGGCTGACCTCGACCAGTGGCACGAGCCCGGCCTTCGACTACGAATTGTTGCGGATGTTCGCCCAGAACCGGCTGTCCGCCTCCCTGGTCGTCCTGCTTCTGGTCGCAACCGTCGGCTTTTTGTCCAGCCTGTGGACCGGTGCGGCCGCCGCCGGCATCTGGACCGCATCGGTGCTGCTCATCCATGCGGTCATGGTGACGAAGTGCCGTCAGTTCCTTGCGACACCGCCGGTTGACGTGAGCGTCAAGGCGTGGCGCATCCGCTTCGTGCTGCTCGACCTGTTCTTCGGCCTCGCCTGGATGTTCATTCTGGTGCAGCCGGTCGGTGTATCGGACAACACAGGCACATTCATGCTGTTCGTGATGCTGCTGGTTGTCGCGGTGGCCAGCATGCTGGCTTTCTCGCTGCCGATTGCCGTATTCGCCGCAACGGTACCGGTAACCGGTGCGGTCGCGGTCAACTTCGCCCTGAAAGGCAATCTGCACGATTACATTCTGGCGACCATGGCGGTGACGGCGCAGGGCTATTTCCTGCTCCTTGCGCACCGCCTCTATTCGTCCGCGCTGCAGACGCTGCAGGCCCGCGCCGAAAAGGACATGCTGATCGGCGAACTGGAACAGGCCAAGACCATCTCCGACGAAGCGCGCCACCGCGCCGAGGCGGCCAATATCTCTAAGTCGCGCTTCCTGGCGCAGATGAGCCACGAGTTGCGCACTCCGCTGAACGCCATTCTCGGTTTCTCCGAGGTGATGAAGAACGAGATTTTCGGACCGCATACGGTCGCCGCCTACAAGGACTATTCGAACGACATCCACGATTCCGGCCAGCACCTGCTCGGCCTCATCAACGAAATTCTCGACCTGTCGCGCATCGAGGCCGGCCGTTACGAGCTGAACGAGGAAGCGATCTCGCTCGGCACCGTCGTGCAGGACTGCCATCACCTGATGAAGCTGCGCGCCAAGAACCGGAAGATCACCATCCACGAGGTGTTCGAACCGGATCTGCCGCGGGTATGGGCGGACGAACGCGCGATCCGCCAGATCGCGCTCAACCTTCTGTCCAACGCTGTGAAGTTCACCCCGCAGGGCGGCGACATCTGGATCAAGATCGGCTGGACCGCGTCCGGCGGTCAATATATCAGCGTGAAGGACAGCGGCCCCGGCATTCCCGAAGACGAAATCCCGGTGGTGCTGGCATCGTTCGGACAGGGATCGAACGCGATCAAGTCCGCCGAACAGGGCGCGGGCCTCGGCCTTCCGATAGCCAAGAGCCTGGTCGACCTGCATGGCGGCAGCTTCACGCTGAAATCGAAATTGCGCGTCGGAACCGAGGTAATCATTGCGTTGCCGCCCGAGCGCATCATGGCTGCGTTGGCGCCGCTGTCGGAGCCCTCGCCCGCGTTGCAGCCCAAGGACTCACCCCTGCCCCACCTGGCTATCGAGCGGGGCAGCGGCGCGAGCAGGACCGCGACCGGCAAAACGGCCGCGGGCAAGACCGGCGAATAACCGCCGCATTGCCTTTCGCTGTTCCGGCCATATGTTGCGGTCCATTATTCTCCTCATGCCAGCGACCAACCCGCTTGATCGAAACGCCCTGTCGGAAGGTCTGCGCGCTCGAGCCCGGTTCCGGGCTGTGTCGTGGCTGTGGCCGCACCATCGATGAAATCGCCGGCTGGGGCGCCATGTCCGAGGGCGAGCGCCGCCGCGTCATGGCATTGTTGCCGGATCGAATCGCGGCCATCGGGCCGCGCGCGGCATTGTCCATGACCGAGCGCGCCGGCCCGGGCCTGAAGGAATAATCCATTGCGCAGCCCGATATTCTGGCTCCTGCTGGTCGGCCTTGGCTTGGCGGCCATCGTGCTGATCGCACGGCACGACGCCGGCACCGTCGGACCGTTGACGACCGACGACTTCGCCTCGCTCGCGCTCAAGATCGCGCTGCTGGTATTTCTCGGCAGCAGCGCGCTGGTGGTGTTCCGCGAAAGCATCGGCAAGGCGTTGCAGATCGCGCTGGTCTGGGTCGTGATCGGCCTCGCGCTGGCGCTCGGCTACACCTACCGGTTCGAGTTGCGCGGAGTCTACGACCGGGTGATGGCGGAGATGGTACCGGGACGGGCGGCCTCGCGGGGCCGCGTGGTCGAATTCGCGCGCGGCCGCGGCGGATCCTTCGACGTCTCGACCAGCGTCAACGGCGGACCCGTTACCATGGTGCTCGATACCGGCGCGAGCGCCGTGGTGCTGACGCAAGAAGCCGCCAAGGCCGCCGGTCTGCCGCTCGAAGTGCTGAGCTACAGCGTCGTCGTCGATACCGCGAACGGCAAGACCCGCGCCGCCGCCGTCACCCTCGACAGTGTCAGCGTCGGCGGTCTGGTCGAACGGTCGGTGCCGGCACTGATCGCGCAGCCCGGACAATTACGCACCAGCCTTCTCGGCATGAGCTTCCTGAACCGGCTCGAAAGCTGGGAGGTTCGCGGCGACAAGCTGATCATGCGCGGCTACCCCTAAAGGGCCCACCTCAACGCTTTCGCTTCCGTGGCGGAGGCGCGGCGTGCCGCCAGGCGATTTCAAGCGCCTGCCGCAGCTCGGCGAGGTTCAGTTCCGACAGCGCGGCCGTGGTCCATCCCTGCCGTCCCCACCCGCCTGCGACAGGCTGGAACGCTTGCGGCGCCAGCATGCATTTGAATTCCTGCTCTTCGGCCGTGAACTTGAAGTTGGCACTTCGTCCGTCCCCCGCAAGCGTCACGTAAATCCGCTTGACCTTGAAGGCCGCGCGATCGACATGCGGCGCCTCGATCGTGCCTTCCAGCGATAGCGCGATGCGCCGCACATCGGTTGCGCGCACCGTCATGCAGGTCGGGCCCACGGATCGTAGGTGCCCACATTCCACAGATGCCCTTCCGGATCGCGGCACGAGAACGCCCTGCCGCCATAGGGCTTGTCCTCGATCGCAATCACGATCTCGCCGCCCATCGCTGCGACCCGCCTGTGCACGTCGTCCGCGTCCGCCACCACAAGATAGGGACTCTGCGTCGTGCCCTTGAGTTTGGCTGGTGTCGATTGAAGCATTGCAAAGGCGCCCTCTTCCCGCTCCGATCCCAGCATGATCATGCCGTTGCCCAGCGTCAGTTCCGCATGGCTGATCCCGCCCGCGCCGTCCTCGTAGACCGCGTGGCGTCTGAACCCGAACGCGTCGCACAGCCAGTCGATCATCCGCGATGCGTTGCGATAAGTCAGACACGGGACGACGGTACTGCCATTTTCCGGTGACATGATTTTCCCCTTCGGTTCGGCGAAGGAGTAAGTCAGGGACACCGTCCGGTCTTGAACATTTGTTACCGTCCGTCCGCCATGACGCCGGTTCCGTCAGCGAGGATATGCCCCTTGAGGACGCGCGGCGTCTCGCCGGCGAACCTGGCAAAGTCGCGGTTGAAATGCGCCTGATCCGCATAGCCGCAATCCGACGCGAGATCCGCGAGGCTCCGAAAGCGGCCAGCGGCAAGACGCTGCATCGCCCGCTCGAAGCGAAAGATGCGCGCCATGGTTTTGGGCGGCAAGCCGACGTGACGCCGGAACAGCATCGCGAGATGCTTGCGGCTGCAATCGAGATCGCGCGCCAGATGTTCGATCGCCAGCCCGCCATGCGACGCTGCGAGACGGCTGCAAGCCTGCGCCGCCAGAGGCTCGTCATCATGCTCGCCGATACGCTGCATGATCGCGCGTTCGACCAGATCGAAGCGCGCCTCCCAGCTTTCGGTCTCAGCCAGCCGCTCCTCCAGCCGGTCAGCGAATGCTCCGGTCAGTTCGTTGAGGTCGACCACCCTGTCGGCAAGCTCGGCCATGTCGGTGCGCAGGAATCGGCGCGCGCCCCATGGGGTGAAATCGACCTGCATGCACAACGCGCGGCCTGCTGATCCGACCAGCGAGTGGTGACGGTGTAGCCCGGCGATGAAACTGCGGTCGAGGCGGCGCCATCGCGGAGCCTCCCGATCCCACAACGTGAAGCCGGGACCGAACACGATAATGAGCGGGACCACACCGGACGGCACCTCGCGCCGCACGATGGCATCGCCTCCCTCCTCGAAATAGCCCTGAATTTCATGCACGTAAGGTGCAAGCACATGACGGGGCCTGCGCCGGAACAGGGTCCAGCGCCCGTATTCCGACACATGATCGGTTTGTGCGAAGGTCGGCGTATCCGTCATCGCTCAAGCTCAGCCTAAGGCAGCAGGCTCACGATAAACCGGATTGCGATGATCCATAGGAAAATTCCGAACGCGAGTTCCAGTTTGCGCCGGGATAATGCATGCGCAATGCGGGCGCCGTAAGGCGCAACCAGCGCGCTGACCGGCGCCATCAGCGCCACGCCGAGCAGCGACACGTAGCCGATCGACAATGGCGGCATCAGCGCCTGATAGGGCAGCCCGGCGATGACGAAGCCCACAGTGCCGATCAGCGAAATGATCACGCCGACCCCCGCCGACAGGCCCACCGCGGTATGGAGCGGTTGGCCATAAAGGCTGAGGATCAGGGTCGACACCGCGCCGCCGCCGACGCCCATCATCGCCGAATAGAAGCCGATGAAGAGACCGTAGACCCACATCATCGCCCGGCCCGGAAGCGTATCGGAGATCCGCCAGCTATCCTTCGCGAACAGGAATTTCAGACCGAGCAGAAACGCCATGACGGCGAAAAAGCTCTTGAACAAGGGCGCCGGCGCCACCGCCGCAATGACGCTGCCGACGATCACGCCCGCCGTGATCGGCACGATCCAGGTTTTCAGCACGCCCGTCGGAAGCGTGCCCCGCGCGCGATGCGCCAGATAAGAGCGGATCGAGGTCGGGATGATGATCGCAAGCGAAGTGCCGACGCAAAGCTGTACCCGGATGTCTTCGGCGACGCCGAGAATGCGGAAAATCTCGTACAGCACCGGCACGATAATGGCGCCGCCCCCGACCCCGAACAGGCCGGCCAGGAGTCCGGTCAGGACGCCGCCGATGACGATCGCGAGCGCAAGCAAGGCAAGCTCGCCGGCGGGAATACCGAACATATCCTCTACTCCGGGGAAACGCCGGGCAAAGAGTTCCGACCGGCGTCAGGCCGCAGCGGTGTGCGGCATCGGCGCGCCGGTGTCCATCACGAGCGCGAGCGCATCGCGCAGGACTGCTATGCCGGCATCGGGCTTCACGGCGTGAACGGCGATGTGGCGGCGGAAGGCGCGCGCACCGGGAACGGCATGGAACAGCCCGAGCACGTGCCGCGTCATCGAATGCAGGCGCGTGCCCTGCGCGAGTTCGCGTTCGACATAGGGGAAAAACGCTTCCAGCGCCTGTTTCGGGTTGGCGAAGGTTGCATCCCCGCCGAACAGGATGGGATCGGCCGCGAGCAGCCGCCACGGCTCCTGATAGGCGGCGCGGCCCATCATGACGCCGTCGACGTGCAAGAGGTGATCGCGTGCGGCTTCGATCGAGCCGACGCCGCCATTGATCGAGATATGCAGATCGGGACAAGCGGCCTTCAGCCGGTAGACACGGCCGTAATCGAGCGGCGGAATATCCCGGTTTTCGCGCGGCGACAGACCCTTGAGCCATGCCTTGCGGGCATGGACGGTCAACGCATCGACGCCTGCCGAGGTGACCGCTGCCGTGAGCGCATCGAGCGCAGCTTCGGGATCCTGCTCGTCGATGCCGATGCGGCATTTGACGGTAACCGGAATGCGGACAGCCTGCTTCATCGCGGCGACGCATTCACCGACCAGTTGCGGCTCCGCCATCAGGCAGGCGCCGAAGCGGCCGTCCTGCACGCGATCGGACGGGCAGCCAACGTTGAGATTGACCTCGTCGTAGCCGAAGTCCTCAACGATGCGGGCGCTCTCAGCGAGATCGCGCGGATTGGACCCGCCGAGTTGCAGCGCCACCGGATGCTCTGCCGCATCGAAGCGCAGCAGCCGCTGCCGGTCGCCATGCAGGATCGCGCCGGTGGTGATCATCTCGGTATAGAGCAGCGCATCGCGCGTCAGCAGACGGTGGAAGGACCGACAATGACGATCGGTCCAGTCCATCATCGGCGCAACGGAACAACGCCGCGCCTGCAGCGTGCTGTCCGCGGGAACCTGAGGTGCCGGGCTGTTCATTACAAGTCGAGCGGTTTGCCGAACGGTCTTTGTACCTGAGGGCTTTATGGTGCCCCCACTCTCCTTTCGCAACCCGGAAAGTTCCCGTGACCCTGAGCCCTCCGCGACTGACGGCAGCGCTTGCAGTCTGCCTCGTGACAGTGACCGTCCACCCGGTCCGCGCGCAGGACGCGCCGCCGAGCTATGAGGGTTACCGCGAGGGCCGGTTCTTGCGCTATCTCAACGCTCATGAGGGGCCGATCGCGGCGGTGCCGCGCATCGGCCTGTCGTTCGGCGACCGCACCCTCAATGCCGTGATCGATTCCGGGTCCACCGGCATCGTCGTTGCCGCGCGTTACATCCCCGGCTTCGACTCTTTGCCATCGATCGGCGAAGGCCGCCTCACCTATTCGAGTTCGGGGCGCGTTATGATCGGACGATGGGTGGTCACGCCGCTCGCTCTGGTCGGCCGCGACGGGGCGCGCGTCGAGACCGAGCCGATGCCAGTGCTCGCAGTCACCCGCGTCGAATGCTGGGCCAACGCTCGCGACTGCACGCCGCATGACGAGCCCTCCGGCATTGCCATGGTGGGCATTGGTTTCGCACGCCAGGGCGATCACCAGAGCCAGAGCACGCCGGACAAGAATCCGCTGTTGCGGATCGCTGGCTCGAGCGCCGAACGACGGCGCGGCTATATCCTGTCGCCGCAAGGCGTCCATATCGGGTTGACGCCGGCCAACACGCAGGGCGATTTCCGCTATATCAAGCTCTCGCGCGCTGCCGACCGTCCGGACTGGGCGCCTCTGCCGGCCTGCATTTCGATCAACGGACAGACCCCGCCCGCCTGCGGCACGATGCTGATGGATACCGGCGTGTCGGCGATGTTCATCACGCTGCCACAGTCGCAGACTCAAGGGCAAGCCGGATCGCTTGCGCCCGGCACCGAGGTGTCGATCGGCGTCGGCGGACCGGAAGCCGGATTTCATCTGTATCGCTTCACGGTCGACGACGGCTCTCTGCTCGCGCCATCGACGACACATCTGCGCGTCGCTGACGACCGCACCTTCGTCAATACCAGCTTCCACCTGCTCAATGGCTTCGACATGCTGTACGATGCCGACGGCGGCTATGTCGGTTTCAGGCGGCGCTGAACCTCCACCCTCAACGCATAGTCGATCCCGCATGGGCCGTCTTCGCGCGCAATCCGTCATCGAACGAAGGGTCTGCCCGCATCTGGCTGCCGGGCCACCACCGTTAGAGACCAAACACGAAAAACGCCGGACCGCACAAGCGGCCCGGCGTCCAGGATTCTATAATGGTGCGCGGGCTTACTTCGCCGCGAGGCCGGCGTCCTGGAAGATCTTGGTATAACGCTCGGTATCCGACTTGATGGTCTCGTCGAACTGCTTGGGCGTAGACGTCACGACGACCACGCCGCCCTGCTTCGCCATGCGCTCCTGCAAGGCCTTGTCCTGCAACATCTCGACCGTATCCTTGTTGATCTTGTCGATGACCCCCGCTGGCGTACCGGCCGGCGCCAACAGCCCGAACCAGGATTCATAGGCGAAGCCCGGAAGTCCGCCCTCCTTCAGGGTCGGCAGATCCGGCATCGATTCGACCCGCTTGTCTGTCGCGACGCCGAGCGCACGAACTTTTCCCGACTGCACAAGCTCCACGGCCGTGCTGGCCGGGGTGAAATACATGTGGGAGTCGCCGCGCACCACGCTCATGTTGGATTCTGGCGCGCCTTTGTAGGGCACATGCACCAGGTCGAGCTTCGCCGCATCCTTAAACAACGCACCCGCGATAAAGGTGGTGGAGCCGAGGCCAGGAGATGCGAAATTCAGCGTACCGGGTTTTGACCTGGCGAGATCGATGAGTTCCTTCAACGTCTTTGCAGGCAGTTCCGGATTGACGATCAGCACCAGCGGCACCGAGGCGACCGGTGTGATGCCGGCAAAATCTTTTACCGGATCGAATGGCAGGCTCTTGTTCAGCACGCCTGCGACCGTATGCCCGTTCGAGGTCAGCATCAGGGTGTAGCCGTCCGCCGCACTTTTCGCGACGGACGCAGTTCCGGCGATCCCCGGGCGGTTCTCGACGATCACCTGCTGCTTCCACTTCTCGCCGAGCTTGTCGGCCACCGCGCGGGCCAGCAGATCGGTGGCGCTGCCGGCCGAGAACGGCACCACAATCCGCACCAGTTGATTCGGATAGCCCTGCTGCGCGGACGCGACGGACGACACAAACAAAACGGCGGCCGCTGCAAACAGCGCCGACCAGAACTTCCGCATGAACTCCTCCCGTTTTTTGTCTCCGGCTCCCGCCGGCTGGGGCCCTTCTATCAGGTCACACAAAATCCGGATATGCAGGTCACGACCTGATACAAAATCGACTGCAATTTTCACCTTATCGAAAGAAGTGCCCCCTCCATGCGCACCGAGCAGGCCCGCCCCGTCCGTCTTCAGGATTATCGCGCTCCCGACTGGCTGGTCGACGAGGTTCGGCTCGATGTCTCACTGCATCCGACCGCAAGCCGGGTCCGCTCGGAACTTCGCCTGCGCCCCAATCCGGACACGGCGCCCGCCCCCATCGTCTTCGATGGCGACGGCCTGACGCTGGACTCTATCCTCGTCGATGGCCAACCGCTGCCGGCGGCCTCGTTCGTCGCGACCCCGGATCGCCTCACCATCGCGCAGCCGCCGCAGCGCCCGTTCATACTGACCATCGAGACCACCGTCGATCCGTCGGCCAACACGCAGTTGATGGGCCTTTACCGGTCGAGCAAAACCTATTGCACGCAATGCGAGGCGGAAGGCTTCCGGCGCATCACCTACTTCCCCGACCGCCCCGATGTCATGGCGGTCTACACCACCCGGATCGAGGCCGACAAAGCTCAGGCACCGGTGCTGCTGGCCAACGGCAACCTGATCGAAAGCGGCGAACTGCCGGCAGGCCGGCACTATGCCGTGTGGCACGATCCGTTTCCGAAGCCGTCCTACCTGTTTGCGCTGGTCGGCGGCACGCTCGGCTGTGTCGAAGACGAATTCATCACCATGTCCGGCCGCAAGGTGACGCTGCGGATTTATGTCGAACCCGGCAAGGAAGATCGCTGCGGCTATGCGATGGACGCGCTCAAGCGCTCGATGCGCTGGGACGAAGAAGCTTTCGGACGCGAATACGATCTCGATATCTTCATGATCGTCGCGGTGTCCGACTTCAATATGGGGGCGATGGAGAACAAGGGGCTGAACGTCTTCAACGATCGGTATGTACTGGCCTCGCCCGAAACCGCGGTGGACGGCGACTTCGCCGCGATCGAGGCGATCATCGCGCACGAATATTTTCACAACTGGACCGGCAATCGCATCACCTGCCGCGACTGGTTCCAGCTCTGCCTGAAGGAAGGCCTCACGGTCTATCGCGACCAGGAATTTTCCGCCGATATGCGCTCGCGCGCGGTGGAGCGGATCGGCGACGTACGCAATCTCCGCTCGCATCAGTTTGTCGAGGATGCGGGCCCCCTCGCGCATCCGGTGCGGCCGGAGCTCTATCACGAGATCAACAACTTCTACACCACCACGATCTACGAGAAGGGCGCGGAAGTCATTCGCATGTTGCGCGTGCTGCTCGGTGGCGACGCGTTCCGCAAGGGCATGGATCTCTATTTCGACCGGCATGACGGCGAAGCCGCCACCATCGAGCAGTTCGTGCGCTGTTTCGCCGATGCTTCGGGCCGCGACCTGTCGCAATTCATGCGCTGGTACTCGCAGGCCGGTACTCCGGACGTGATCGCCGACGGACAATACGATCAGGCGGAGCGGACCTACACTTTGCAGCTCTCGCAATCGCTGGCGCCAACACCGGGCCAGCCGGTGAAAGAGCCGATGGTGATCCCGCTGAAACTGGGGCTGGTCGGCGCCGATGGCGCGGACCTGGCGCTCCAGGTCGGCGGCAAACCGGCCGGCGACGTCATCACCCTGACCGGGCCGTCGCAAACCGTCGTCTATGAGGGCGTGTCCGAGCGTCCGGTTCTCTCGATCAACCGCGAATTCTCCGCCCCGGTGAAACTCACCACCAATCTGTCGGCCGAGGATCTGTACCGGCTCGCCGCGCGTGACTCCGACGCGTTCAACCGCTGGCAGGCTTTGCAGACCCTGGCGACGCGGTTGCTGCTCAAAAACGTCGGCCTGCTCCGAGCCGGCAAGCCGGTGGAAACCGATGACGGTCTCACGGCCGCCCTCGCCGCCATCCTGGACGACAAAAAGCTCGAGCCGGCCTTCGTGTCGCTGGCGCTGACGATGCCAACCGAATCCGACATCGCCCGCGACCTCGGCCGCGACGTCGATCCGCAGGCGAATTTCGCCGCGCGGGCGCACTTGCGGTCCGTTATCGGCAGCGCGCTGGGTGAGGCTCTGGCCGCCACGTACGAAAAGCTCGCCAGCAGCGCGCCCTACAGCCCGGATGCCGCCAGTGCGGGCCGGCGTTCGCTCAAGAATGCTGCGCTCGATCTGATGGCGGCAACCGGCCAACCCGCGGCCATCGCGCGTGCGATGACGCAATACCGTCAGGCCAACAACATGACCGACCGGATGACCGCGCTGGCGACGCTCGCATTCCATGATTGTCCGGAACGGACCGAGGCCCTGCGCGACTTCTATCAGCGCTACCAGAGCGACCCGCTCATCATCGACAAGTGGCTCGGCCTGCAGGCGATGATTCCGGAAGCCGGCACGCTCGACCGCGTCCGTGAGCTGACGGCCCATCCGGCTTTTTCCATGAACAATCCGAACCGCGTGCGCGCACTGATCGGCTCCTTTGCGCATGGCAACGCAACGCAGTTCAACCGCGCCGACGGTGCGGGCTACGAGTTCGTCGCAGACTTGGTGCTTGCGCTCGACAGCAAGAATCCACAGGTGGCCGCACGCCTCGCGACAGCCTTCCGGTCATGGCGTGCGCTTGAGAGTGTGCGGCGCGGCAAGGCCGAAGCGGCATTGCGGCGGATCGCCACCGCGTCGACGCTCTCGGCCGATGTCAGCGACATCGTCAATCGCGCACTGGCGCCGAGTTGAAGTTGCCCGCTCGCGGCCGGACTCGCTTTGCGCGAAGTCCGGCGCGAGCGCGGGAATGTTAGTAAATTATTTACGTTCTTGACTCCGCGGACTCTCGACAAATCACCCAGCATCGATTCTTATGATTCTCGATTCGGGACGCGGTGCGGCACACATCCTCCCGGTCATGGGTTGTTTTAGGGGCAGCAATCCGACATGGGGGCAATATTCATGGCGCGCGCCGATACCGCGCACGCGTCTGCGCGTTCTGATTCCATAAAGGGATTGGCGCAGTCGATCGCAAAGCCCGCTTACAGACGACTGCTGACTGCTGAGCCGGCTCTGCGGCGCGCGGTCCCCGCCCTTATCATCGCCTTCCTGATCACGATCGCGATCGGTGCGTTCGTACAGGTGCTGGATCATCGCCGCAGCGCGCTGGCCGATGCATCCAAGGACATCGAAACCATCGCGGAAGTGCTGGCACAGCGTCTTGAACGTCCGCTCAAGGGCGACCGCGCCAATGTCTGGCGCAGGGTGCAGACCGAACTCGACATGGCCCGCACACCGCGCACCACCGCAGCCGGCCGCCAGATCCTGGTGACCAGCCCCGAAGGCATGATCATCGCTGCCGCCCCGCATGGCGCCGGCCTCACCGGACGGCCACTGACCGACATTCTCGGGGATACGCCTCTCACCATCCTCGGTGCCGGCGCCGGCGTCATGGATATCCGGCTGCCGGACGGCAAGCGCGCACTGGCAGCGGCCCGCGCCATGCAAGAACCGCTCGGCCAGATCGCGATCTATCAGCGGCGCAACGACGCGCTCGCGTCCTGGCGTTCTGACACGGCGCTCACCGTTACGCTGTCGGCAACCACCGGCTTTGTCCTGCTGATCCTCGGCTTCGCCTTCCACTGGCAGGCCACCCGCGCCCGCGAAGCCGACATCATCTACGACACCGTCCGCAGCCGTATCGATACTGCGCTCAATCGCGGACGCTGCGGGCTTTGGGACTGGGATCTCGCACGAGGCCGGATCTTCTGGTCGCACTCGATGTTCGCAATCCTTGGGCTGGACGCGCGCGACGACCTGATGACCTTCGGCGAGATCAACAAATACGTCCATCCGGACGATATCGATCTCTATGAACTGGCCACCCAGGTCGCGGATGCAAAGCTGAATGCGATTGATCACGACTTCCGCATGCTGCACGCCAACGGCCGCTGGGTGTGGCTGCGCGTGCGCTGCGAGGTGGTCCGCCAGCCGGGCGAACCCGGTCTGCATCTGATCGGGATCGCGGTCGACGTCACGGAGCAGAAGACCCTGGTCGAGCGCACCACCGCCGCCGACATGCGGCTGCGCGACGCGATCGAAACCATTCCGGAGGCCTTCGTGCTGTGGGATTCCGACAACCGGCTGGTGCTGTGCAATTCGAATTTCCAGGAACTGCACAAGCTGCCAGACGAGCTCGTAACCCCTGGCGCCACCTACGAGAGCGTGCTCGCTGCCGGCCGGGAAAATCTTCAGCTCGGCAATGTGTCGCTGGTCAGCCCCGATCTTCCCGGCGCCCGGTCATTCGAGGCGCAACTGGATGACGGCCACTGGCTGTTCAGTGAACGGCGCACCAAGGACGGCGGCTATGTTTCGGTCGGCACCAACGTCACCCGGTTGAAGCAGCACGAACGCAAGCTGAAGAACAGCGAAACCCGCCTGCTGGCGACGGTCGAGGATCTGCGTCAATCGAAGCAACAGCTTCAGGATCTCGCCGAAAAATATGCGGCGGAAAAAACCCGGGCAGAAGACGCCAATCAGGCTAAGTCGAAATTCCTGGCCAATATGAGTCACGAATTGCGGACGCCGCTCAATGCGATCATCGGCTTCTCCGAAATCATGGAGAAGGGAATGTTCGGCAAGCTCGGTGTCGACAAATACCATGAATATTGTCGGGACATCCATCAGAGCGGGCAGTACCTTCTCGACGTGATCAACGACGTCCTCGATATGTCGAAAATCGAGGCCGGGCGGATGAAGCTCGAGCTTGAAGACGTTGTGATCGAGGATATTCTCTCCGATTCATTGCGGGTGGTATCCACGCGAGCGGAAGAAAAAGGGCTGACGCTGTCTTCGCGCATTGCACCGGATATCATCGCCCTCGCGGACCGGCGCGCGCTCAAACAGATCGCGCTGAACCTCCTGTCGAACGCCGTCAAGTTCACCGGTCCCGGCGGCCATGTGTCCGTACGCGGACGTCGCGCCGGCGGCTGCGTGTCGATCGCGATCAGCGATTCGGGAATCGGTATTGCGCCGGACGCCTTGCAAAAGCTTGGCGTCCCCTTCGAACAGGTCGAAAGTCAGCTGACCAAAACCCAGCACGGCTCGGGACTCGGCCTTGCCATTGCCAAGTCCCTGATCGCTTTGCATGGCGGCAGGATGCGCATCCGCTCGGTGCCCGGACGCGGCACGACGGTGCTCGTGCGCCTTCCTGCTGGCCGCCGGGTCTTCGACGAAACCGAGACTCAACAGCTTCTGCCGCTCTGAGCTTATTGGCTGGGTCGCCGGGGAGCGAACCTAATCCCCGGGGCCGAGCAGCACCTCGAAGCGCTTTCGCACGCGCACCTGGGTCTCAATCACATAGGCATCGAGCGTTGCGAAATCCGGAACGTCGGCTGCGCGCGCCAGCAGCCTCAGCAAACCGGGATCGGTCTTTTTCGGATCGAATGCGCCCGACAGGCAGAGCCGCAGGATCTGGCTAAGATTCTGATAGAGCTGAACCGCCGGACGTAGCACCTCGGAATCTTCCGCCGACAGCAGTCCGATCCGGGCTGCGCGTTCGAGCACGCGCGCCGTCGAGGGATCGAGAATCTCCGGATGTTGCGCGGCGTGCACGAGTTGCAGATATTGCGCGATGAACTCGATGTCGGTGAGGCCGCCGGCGGCATATTTGAGGTCCCAGCGATCGGCCTCGCCCTTTTCGGTCGCGATCGCCATCCGCATCTCGTAGGCGTCGCCGGCGATCGTTCGCGCGTCCCGCTCCTGTGCGATCACGGAGTGGATCAGCGCCTCGACCGCTTCGCCGAATTCCGGTGCAGCAGACACCACGCGCGCGCGCGTCAGCGCCATGTGCTCCCAGGTCCAGGCATCGGTCATCTGATAGTCGCGGAAGGAATCGAGCTTGGTCGCAACCGGCCCCGAACGACCGGACGGCCGCAACCGCATGTCGACATGGTAGAGCGCGCCGTAGTTGGTCCGCGACGTCAGCGCGGAGACCAGCCGCTTCGTCAGACGCGCGAAATATTGCGCGCCGTATAGCGGGCGCTCACCGTCCGATTCAGGATGCTCGTCGTCGAAATCGTAGACCAGGATGAGATCGAGATCGGAACTGGCGGTCATCTCGCGCCCGCCGAGCTTGCCGAGCGCCAGCAGCGCGGTCTTCTGGCCGGCGATGCGGCCATGCGTCTTGGCAAACAGATCTTCGACCTGACGATGCAACGCCCTGATGATCACATCGGCAAGCCGCGCAAAGGCCTCTCCCGCCTGCTCCGCCGAAACCGTGCCCGAAAGAATGCGCACGCCGATCAGGAACATGTGCTCCTGCCCGAACAGGCGTAGCCGGTCCAGCATGTCCTCATACGAAACGGACTGGTCGAGCGAGCGGGCCAACTCGTTGCCGAGCGTATCCGCATCGGGCAACGCGCCGAAAAATGCCGGATCGATCAGCGCATCCATGACCTGCGGCTGATGGGCGAGGATATCGGCGAGCCGCGGCGCGGTGCCGAGCATCAAGGCAACCAGCGCGAGCAGATCGGGGTTTTGCAGGAGCAGTGAGATCAGCCGCGCGCCGCCCGTCGCATGCAGTCCGGCCAGGAATTTGTCGAAGGAGAGAACCGCCTGCTCGCGGTTTTCGCTGCGCGCGAGGTGCTCGATCAGGGAGGGCACCAACAAGCGCAGTTGAGCGCGGGCAAACTCGCTGCGCAGCGCAAGATATTTCCCGCCCAGCCAGCCCCGCACCAGCTCCGAGATTTCCAGCGGATTGCGAAATCCCATCGCCGAAAGGCGATCCAGTGTGTCGCGGCTATCCTGGTCGGGAAGAAATTGCAGCGTCGTTTCGGGAGCCTGAACCACCGGTTCGAACAGCCGAGAATAGTGCTGCTGAACATTGCGCAGGTGGAGCAGCAGCACATCCGAGAACGATGGCGTATCGTCGTAGCCGAGGAATCGCGCGAATCTCTGAAGCTCGGAATCGCCGGCCGGCAAGGTATGGGTCTGCTCATCCGCGACCATTTGCAGCCGGTGTTCGACGCGCCGCAGGAACAGATAGGCCGCTTCGAGTTCGCGCTCGGCCAGGCCGCTGACCCATTGCCCGTCGGCGAGTGCAGCAAGCGTGGTGAGTGTACGCAGATCGCGCAGCTCGGGATGTCGGCCGCCGGCGATCAATTGCTGGGTCTGGACGAAGAACTCGATCTCGCGAATGCCGCCGCGACCGAGCTTGATGTTGTGACCGGCGACGGCGATTTCGCCATGACCGCGATAGGCGTGGATCTGCCGCTTCATCGCGTGGATGTCCGCCAGTGCAGCGAAATCCATATATTTGCGCCAGACGAACGGCGACAGCGCCTTGAGCAGGGTTTCGCCCGCGGCGATGTCGCCGGCGCAAGGGCGCGCCTTGATCATCGCCGAGCGTTCCCAGTTCTGGCCGCGATGTTCGTAGTAATCCAGCGCCGCGGGAACCGAGATCGCCACCTGGGTGGAGGCGGGATCCGGGCGCAGCCGCAGGTCGACGCGAAACACATAGCCGTCGGCGGTTCGCTCCTGCAGCAGCTTCACCAGCCCGCGGGTCACGCGAATGTAAAGCGCTGACGCTTCGGTCTCATCCGGGATTGCCAGCGCTTCGGGATCGTAGAAGACGATGAGATCGATATCGCTCGAGTAATTCAGCTCGAACGCGCCCATCTTGCCCATGGCAAGCACGATATAGCCGGAGCCACGCTCGGGCTCGGCCGGGTCGGCGGGCGTAAGCCGCCCTCGCCGCACCGCATCGTTGAGAAGGAAGCGCACCGCGCCCTGCACCATGCGGTCCGCGAGCTCGGTCAGTCCGCGCGTGACCTGCAGCACCGGCCAGACGCCTCCGATATCGGCGATCGAGATCAAAAGTGCGGCTTCCGACTTGGTGCGCCGGAGCAACCCCATCGCCTCGCTCTCGTCGGACATCGCGGACAGCGCACCGACGACATTTGCGAGCAAGCCCTGCAGATGGCTTTCGGGGTTGACGCCGAGAAGCCGGACCAGCCGGCCGGCATCGACGCGGACGAGATCGGTGAGATGGGGGGAATATTCGAACAGGCCGGCGGTCAGATCGCGCGCTTTGGGCGATGCTTCGAAAATCGCGCGCAACGCCTCTGCTTCAGGCGTTCCGCCGAGTCCGGAAAGCCAGTCCTCCAGTCTCGCGAGGCTTTGCTCCGGCTCGGGCAGAAATGGAACATCGACAATCCGCGCGGCCAGAGTGCCGGCGGACGATAGGTCTTCGGGGATTTGCTGCCCGGCAGCGGCGCCTTGAATCATCGGCTTGGGCATAGACCAGCTTGCGGCAAATTGGGAGAGGCGACGGCTGCGCAGTGCCCTCTCGCACAGCAGCCTCACTCACCCGCCATTTTTGGTGCACCGCCGCAAACTCGCAGCAGGTATGCTCGCGGTGATTATGCTCTGTTCGTATCGTCCGCAGCGCCGGGAACCGGTGCGGTTGCGGCGGCTTGCGGCCCACCACGCGGCAGCACCAGAACGGCAAGCAAACCCGGTGCATGGTCTTCGAGCCGCAATTCGCCGCCATGCAGCCGCGCGACCGCGGCAGCAAGACTGAGTCCCAATCCGGATCCGGGAATGGTGCGGCTCTTTTCCAGCCGGACGAAACGCTCGATTGCGCGGCTGCGGTCGCCCTCCGCTATCCCCGGGCCACGATCGCCGACACTGAGCAACACGCGGTCGCCCTCGTTGCGGGCCGATACCGTTACGCTCGACGGCGTGCCGCTGGCCCTTGCGGCAGGCCCGGCATATTTGATCGCGTTGTCGACGAGATTGGCGAGAGCCTGGCTGATCAGTTCGCGGTTGCCCCGTAGCGGCACCGCGCCCGGCGCATCGACATCGAGCGCCAAGCCCTGCTCTTCTGCGAGCGGCTCGTAGAGCTCGCCGACGCCATGGGCTGCTTCCGCTGCATCGAAGTCGAGCATGTTGTCGCGCGCCTGGCCGGATTCGGCGCGTGCGATCATCAGCAGCGCGTTGAAGGTCTTGATCAGCGAATCCGACTCTTCGATCGTCCCTTCGAGCGCCGCGCGGTAATCCTTCTCGCTGCTGGCCGTTCGCAATGCCTCTTCTGCACGGTTGCGCAGCCTGGTGAGCGGCGTCTTCAGGTCATGCGCGATATTGTCGGAGACTTCCTTCAGCCCCCGCATCAGCGCCTCGATCCGGTCGAGCATCTCGTTGAGATTATGCGCGAGACGGTCGATCTCATCGCCGCTGCCGGCGATCGGCAAACGGCCCGAAAGATTTCCGCCCATGATCGTGCGCGTCGTCTCGGTCATGGCGTCGACACGGGCGAGCACGCGCCGTGCGACGAAGAAACCGCCGATCAACCCAAGCACGATGACCACGGCGGCCGACCATTTGCCGGCATCAAGAACCACCTGGAACAGCCGGTCCCGCTCGTCGAGGTCGCGCCCCACCAGAAGCTTGAACCCACCGGGAAGATGGTAGACGCGCGCCAGCGCACGATGAAGGTCCGAACTATCGCCCTCCTCGATCCGCCGGTAGATGGTTTCCGTCCAGCCCTGTTTGTCCATTGCGCCGGTCGGCAACGAGCCGACATTGCCGGCAAGTCCGTCAGCCGCGGGCGTAGTGACGAGGTAGAGACTTGAACCGGGACGGCGGGACCGCGCTTCGACCACCAGCGTCAGTCGCCGGATTCCACCCGCGTTGAAGTGGTCGACGAGCCCGGTGATCTCGGCATTGACCACCTCGGTCACCTGCTCGGTGAACAGCCGCTTGGTGTTGAGCGCGAAATAGCCGAGCAGAAACACCGCGAACAATGCGAACACGGTGAGGTACACGAGCGTCAGTTTGAACGCCGTCGTTCGAAACAGCTTGCCCAGCGCCGTCATCATCAACCGCGCGCCCGCTCTGCCGCGCCTCAAAAGCACCCCGCGCCCTCGACGAGCGTCAGGTCCGCGACCCGTCGCGGATCATGTAACCGGCACCGCGGATCGTATGCAGGAGCGGTTGCGCGAAGCCCTTGTCGATCTTGGAGCGCAGGCGGGAGATATGCACGTCGATGACGTTGGTCTGCGGATCGAAGTGATATTCCCAGACATTCTCCAGCAGCATCGTCCGTGTCACCACCTGACCGGCATGCTTCATCAGATATTCGAGCAGCCTGAATTCGCGGGGCTGCAGCACCACCTCGTCCTTGCCGCGCGTGACCCTGTGCGAAAGCCGGTCGAGTTCGAGATCGCCGACGCGATAGACCGTCTCCTCGTTGCGGCCGCCTCTCCGGCGCGCCAGCACCTCGATGCGCGCGAGCAGAACCGAGAACGAATAGGGATTGGGGAGATAATCGTCTCCGCCGGCGCGCAGGCCCTTGACTCGGTCGTCGACCTGGCCAAGTGCCGACAGGATCAGAACCGGCGTCTCGACCTTCTTCGTGCGCAACTCGCCGATAACGGAAAGTCCGTCACGCTTCGGCAGCATGCGGTCGACGATCAGGACGTCGTAATCGCCGTCGAGTGCCATCGCCAGACCCTCCTCGCCGTCGGCAGCGTGGTCGGCGACGTGGCCGGTCTCGCGAAAGGCGCGGACGAGGTAGTCCGCGGCGTCGCGGTCGTCCTCGATGATCAGCAGGCGCATGATGTCGTGTGGCCCCGTGGCGGCATCCGGGACGGAATCGCCTGTTACGAGGGAATTTGCAAGCGCGGCGGGATTTGAATGAATGGGCATGAGGGGGCGGCGACTCTTAACGCTACTCCGCCACCCCCTCAGCTGACCCCGATCCGGCAGGGGCGACGGTAGCCGGGTTTCGAGGGTTAGGTTCACGAGATCGGATTTCGAGGCCCGGCTCGTGCTTGGATTGGACAGGCTTGCGCCGGTCCCTTGTCTGGTGGGGACGGGCTTGCGCCCGTCCCCAGGGTTTCGTGGCACCGGCGGGGGCGACGGTAGCCGGAGACACGTCCCTTTCGCGTTGCCCGCGACGGCCAGCGCCGCGGGCGATTTCGTTAGGCGCGGCCGGCAGGCAGCGCGACGAAGCGGGTGCCCTCACCCGACTTCACGCGCATCAGCACGGTGCGCTTGTT
>CAZXJZ010000028.1:0-33560 GCA_964641065.1 uncultured Hyphomicrobiales bacterium
CATGCTGCCGACCGAGCAGGCGCTGTCGATGTACGCCTTCTCGGCCGACACGATGCCCTTCACTCTGGCGGCGCTGATCGGCGCGTTCTCGGGAATACTGATCGGCCCGGTAACCACGCTTTATTACGACTCCGGCTTTCTGATCGGACTGAAGGGTTTCGTGGGCACCGTCGTCGCCGGGATGGTGAGCTTTCCACTTGCGGTCTTCGGTGCGATTGTGGTCGGTCTCGTCGAGAGCTTCTCGTCCTTTTACGCATCCGCCTATAAGGAAGCGATCGTCTTCGCGCTGCTGATCCCCTTCCTGTTGTGGCGCTCGGCCGTCGAGCCGCGCGGCCACGAAACCCATGAGCACGACGAATGAGCGCGCACCGGATTTTCATCGGCGCGCTGGTTGCCATCTTCGCCCTCGCCCCGTTCGTTCTCTCGATCCGAATTATCTCGCCGCTGACGTATATCGGCCTCGCGGTCCTGGTGGGTGTCGGACTGGTGGTGCTGACCGGTGTGGCGCGCATGACCTCGTTCGGTCAGGCGGCGTTCTGCGGACTGGCGGCATACACCACCGCATTGCTGACGACCCAGTACGGCTGGGCGCCGGTTGCAGCCCTGCCGGTCAGCCTGCTCGTCACCGCATTCGTCGCGCTGATGCTCGGCCTCCTCACTGTTCGCCTGGCGGGCCATTACCTGGTGCTGGGCACGCTGGTCTGGGCGATCGGGCTATTCTACCTGTTCGGCAACGTGCCGGGACTCGGCGGCTTCAACGGCATTTCCGGGCTACCGCCAATTTCGCTGTTTGGACTGTCGATCACCACCCCGTTCGACTTCTATATCGTGATCTGGACCCTGGTGGCGCTGAGCTTTCTCGCCGCAACCAATCTGCTGAACAGCCGCACAGGACGCGCGATCCGCAGCCTGCCGACCGAAGTAATGGCCGAGAGCTTCGGCGTTCCGACAGGTCCGCTGCGGATCAAGGTGTTCGTGTTCGCCGCGCTGCTCGCGGGCATCAGCGGGTGGCTGCATGCGCACTACATCCGCATCGTCAATCCGAGTCCGTTCAGCGTCAATGCCTCGATCGACTATCTCTTCATGGTGGTCATCGGCGGCGTCGGACAACTTGGTGGCGCACTGATCGGTCCGATCGTATTCGAAGCCGCACGCAGCTGGCTGCGCGAAACGCTTCCGGTGCTGTTCGGACGAGCCGGCGGCTACGAAGTCGCGGTGTTCGGTATTCTGGTCGTGGTGATGCTGCAAACAGCGGGCGGTGGCCTGATGTCGTTCATCGCGCGCTGGCTGCCGGCGCCACCGCCGCTGCGCGCGCCGCCGAAGGCTGCGCCACTCGCCCGCCGGCAGCTCCCGACCCGTGGCGAGCGCCTGCTTTCGGCGCAGGATATCTCCAAGAACTTCGGCGGTCTCGCGGCGGTGCAGAACGTATCCTTCGAGATGCGTGCCGGCGAAATTCTAGCACTGATCGGCCCGAATGGCGCCGGCAAGAGTACGATCTTCAACCTGCTGACCGGCCTCCTTCCGCTCAACGGCGGCGAAGTCCACTTTGGCGACCGGCGTATCGACACCCTGCCGCCGCGGCTGATTGCCGGACTCGGCGTGGCCCGGACCTTCCAGCACGTTGTAATGCAGTCGAAGATGAGCGTGCTGGAGAATGTCGCACTTGGTGCGTATCTGCGCGGTCGATCGGGCTTCCTCGCAGCTGTGACGCGGCTCGACCGGCAGGAAGAAGCGCGCCTCTTGCATGAAGCGCAATCTCAGCTCGAGCGCGTCGGAATCGCAGACTGCGCCACCTTGCCCGCTGGCAGCCTCGCTCTCGGTCAGCAGCGGCTGCTCGAGATCGCGCGCGGCCTCGCGGCGGACCCGCAGGTCCTGCTGCTGGACGAGCCGGCCGCCGGGCTTCGGTTCGGGGAGAAGCAGAAGCTTGCAACCCTGCTGCAGCAATTGCGCGCGGAAGGACTATCTATCCTGCTGGTCGAGCACGATATGGATTTCGTCATGAACCTGGTTGACCGGGTGGTGGTGGTCGACTTCGGCGTGAAGATTGCGGAAGGCACGCCGGAGCAAATTCGCAACGATCCGCGCGTGATCGAGGCCTATCTTGGCGGTATCGACGATGACAAGCCGCTGCGAACACGGCGAGCCGAAGGGGCCGCGCTATGAGCGCACTGCTCGAAGCGAACGGGATCTCGGTTTCGTACGGCAAGATCGAAGCCGTGCGCGATGTCAGCTTGAGGTTGGATGCGGGGCAGATCGTCACCGTGATCGGTCCGAACGGCGCCGGAAAATCAAGTCTGCTGAAAGCGCTGATCGGCGCCTTGCCCTACGGCGGCGACGTCGTTTTCGCCGGCCGTAACAGCAATCAGCGTACGCTCGAAGACCGGGTGGATTCCGGTCTGTTTCTGGTGCCGGAGGAGCGTGCGCTATTCGCCGAGCTCACGGTCGAAGAAAATCTCGCGCTCGGTGCGTTCAGCCGCAGGCGCGAAGGTGCAGCGGTGCTCGCGGAAGCGCGCGAAGACATCTACGCGCTGTTTCCGCGGCTGAAAGAGCGGCATCGTCAGCTCGCAGGCACGTTGTCGGGCGGAGAGCGCCAGATGCTGGCGCTCGGCCGCGCCCTGATCGGCAGACCAAAGCTTTTGATGCTGGACGAACCCTCTCTTGGCCTGGCGCCGCGCATTGTGCGCGACATCTTCCGAACCATCGTCGGGCTCGGTGAACGCGGCGTGTCGCTGCTGGTGGTCGAGCAAAACGCCAGGGCGGCCATGCAGATTGCCGATTATTGCTACGTGATGGAACAGGGCCGCATCGCACTTGAAGGCCCGCCTGCGGACCTGGAATCCGACAAGCGCATCGTCACCAGTTATCTTGGCGGCAGCCCTGCTTGAACATGGCGCTCCTGAGGCAATCCGGACCCCTTGTCACTGTTGCGATCTCGCGAATGAGGGGGACGTTTACCGATACGGCGCATACCGCTGACACCATGCTGCGCTGCACTTTGCAAAATGTGGTGGCCGATGTATAAATCGCCATGGTCGTTCGGACTGCAATATCCGCATTGTTTGGCTCAATGGCGTTTCTACTGGTCGCGCTTGCGGCGACCGGTGCAACTGCCCATGGCGGTGCGCCGCATGCACATGCCGCCTCGCATGCAGGCGATAGCGCCAGGTCTGTAGCCCCGGCGGTCGTTCTGCCGGCGGAATTGCGGGCCAAAGTTCCAGTGTCGGCCGATCATCAGGCCGAGAGAGATTGCGGCGATCGTGGCTGTTGCGGAGCCGGGCATTGCTCCGGCTGCACGACCGCGCTTGCGCCTGCGTCCTGGACCTCCCTGAGTCTCTCGAAATATTTGATCTTGCCGAGCCCGGATGCGGCCCTGCCCGCAAGCCTCGCGCGGGAAGGCCCACCGCGACCGCCTAAATCTTTCGCCTGAACGTCGTAACTCGCGTCTCGTGACGCGGGCCGTCCGCCTGATGGGCGGGCGGCTTGATTTCGTTCATGCGAAGGACTGGCCTCCATGTTCCGCAACATTCTGCCGGCATTTGCCGCCGCCGGATTCATCCTGACCTTCGGCGCTACCGCCGCTCCGGCGCACGAGGGCCACGACCATGGTCCCGAAGCGCCCGCCGCTCCTGCGAGCGTCGCCCCGCGCGGCGAGGCGCATTCGGAGCGCTTTGAGATTGTCGCGGTAGCGCAAGGCAAGACGCTTGCGATCTATCTCGACGACTATAAGACCAATGCCCCGATCGATCAGGCCGCGATCGAGGTCGAGACGCCGTCGGGCCCGGCAGCTGCAAAATCGCTCGGCAATGGCGTCTACAGTCTGGATGCGCCTTTCCTGGAGAAGGGTGGCCACGTCGACCTGATCATCACCGTCGCAGCAGGCGGCGATCCTGACATTCTGCCTGTGACAATCGAGATACCCGCCTCAAACGGCGCTTCCGGCGACGGTGTGTCCCCGAAGAACGGCGGGGCGATGCTGCTCACGTCGCTGTCACAATCGCCTCTGGCGATGGGTTTGGCCGGCTTCGCCCTCGGCGCCGTGCTTGTCGGTCTGATCCGCAGATCGCGACCCGTGAGTGCCGCTGTCATCGTCGTTCTGTTCGGGCTCGGCGACGCGCTCGCGCACGAAGGCCATGATAACGGAGCGGAGAAAGCGCCGGCGGCGACCAGTGACCAGCGCGCACAGCGCCAGCCTGATGGCGCCATCTTCGTACCGAAGCCGATCCAGCGCATCTTCGGTGTGCGAACCGCCGAGATCGGACAAGGCAAGTTTGCGCGCACAATCGAACTGCCAGGCCGGATCATTCCCGATCCCAACACGAGCGGCTATGTGCAGACCGCCGTCGGCGGCGTGCTGTCGCCCCCGCCCGGCGGCTTTCCACGCCTGGGCACGCAGGTGAAGGAAGGCGACATTCTCGCCTATGTCACGCCGCCGATTGCGGCGATCGACGTCTCCGACATGCGCCAGAGACAGGGCGAACTCGATCAGCAGATCGCCATCGTGCAGCGCAGGCTGGCCCGGCAGGAATCTCTGGTCACCAGCGGCGCGGTCGCCCTTACATTGAAGGAAGAGACAAGACTCGAACTGGAGGGCCTGAAGGACCGCAGAGCGGCGCTCGACAGGATCAGAAACGAGCCGGTGCCCCTGATCGCACCCGTCACCGGCATCATCGCAGAGGGAACACCGATCACCGGACAGATCGCGCAGAGCAATGCGGTGGTCTTCCATATTATAACACCCGGAAAATTGTGGGTCGAAGCGCTGAGCTTTGATCCTGTCGCAGGCACCGGCCGTGCTTCCGCCAAGACCGGAAACGGCAAATCGTTGACGCTGACGTTCCGAGGCTCCGGCCTTGCCGACCGCAGCCAGTCGATCCCGGTACATTTCTCCGTCGACGAAGGCGGCAAGGACTTGCGCGCCGGGCAGTTCGTGACGGTGTTCGCCGAAACCGGCGACCAGCGATCAGGAATTGCGGCTCCGCGCACCGCCGTGATCCGCGCCGCCAACGGTCAGGATTTCGTGTTCGAACACACGACGGCAGAGCGATTCGAGCCGCGCCCGGTACGGATCGAGCCGCTCGATGCGGAACGCGTATTGATCGCGGCGGGCATCGATCCGGGCAAGCGGATCGTGGTGCAAGGCGCCGAACTGCTCGACCATGTGCGCTGAGGGACGAGCCGATGTTTACCCTCCTCGTCACCCAATCGCTGCGCAACCGGATGCTGGTGCTCGCGCTGAGCGCGGCGCTGATGGCCTTCGGCGGCTATGCCGTCACCAAGCTCCCAGTCGACGTCTTTCCAGATCTGAACAAGCAGGTCGTCACCATCATGACCGAGGCGGACGGACTTGCGCCGCCCGAGGTCGAGCAACTCGTCACCTTCCCGATCGAGACGCAAATGAACGGCGTGCCCGGCGTTGCGCGTGTGCGCTCGGTCTCCGGAGTGGGTCTGTCGTTCGTCTATGTCGAGTTCGAATGGTCGGCCGGCGACATCTATCGCAACCGCCAGCTTGTGTCCGAGCGGCTCAACCTGATGCGCGAGCAATTGCCGGCCAATGTCACGCCGATGATGGGGCCGATCGGCTCGATCATGGGGCAAATCCTGATGGTCGCCGTGACGAGCGACCGCGCGACGCCAATGGAACTGCGGGAGGCGGCCGACTTCACCATCCGGCCGCGGCTACTCAGCATTCCGGGCGTCGCGCAGGTCATCCCGATTGGAGGCGAGGTCCGGCAATATCGTGTATCGCCGCAACCGCCGGCGCTCCGCGCGCTCGGCATCAATTACGAGCAGATCGAGAAAGCGCTTGCGTCCTTCGGCACCAATGCCGGCGGCGGCTTTACCGATCTCAATTCGCGCGAATATCTGATCCGCAATATCGGACGCACCACCAGTCTCGACGATCTCCGCAACCTGGTCGTTGCCAAGGTCGAGGGCAAACCGGTGTTCCTGCATCAGGTCGCGACTGTCGAATTCGCCGCCCGCACCAAGCGCGGCGACGGCGGCTATATGGGCGCTCCGGCGGTGCTGGTATCGGTCGAGAAGCAGCCGAATGTCGATACGGTAACCCTGACACGCAAGCTCGAAGAGGCCCTGAAGGAACTCAGCGCCGCGCTGCCGCACAACATCAAGGCGGACCAGATCGTGTTCCGCCAGGCGAACTTCATCGAGACCTCGATCGGCAACGTGCAGACGGTGCTGCTCGAAGCTTTCCTGGTAGTCGCCGTGGTGCTGTTCCTGTTCCTGATGAACTGGCGAACCACAGCGATCTCGCTCACAGCGATTCCGGCTTCGATCCTGATCACGGCCGTGGTGTTTTACTTCGCCGGACTCTCGATCAACACGATGACCCTCGGCGGCATCGCAATTGCAATCGGCGAACTCGTGGACGACGCCGTGGTCGACGTCGAGAACATTTTCCGCCGGTTGCGCGAAAACCGTGCGCTCGGCACTCCACGGTCCGTCTTCGACGTCGTGGTGAGCGCATCGCAGGAAGTGCGATCCGGCATCGTCTACGCCACGATGATCATCGTGCTTGTGTTTGTGCCGCTGTTCGCATTGTCGGGCATCGAGGGCCGGCTGTTTACCCCGCTCGGCGTCGCCTACATCGTGTCGATCCTGGCAAGCCTACTGGTCTCAATCACCCTGACGCCGGTCATGGCCTATTACATGCTGCCCGGCCTGAAGCGGCTCGACGCTCACGAAAGCTGGCTGGTGCGCCTGCTGAAGCGCTTCTACGGGGCGGCTTTGCCGCGCGCCTACGACAATGCGGGACTGATCGTTGGCGCAACCCTGATCATGGTTGTCACCGCAGCGGCGGCGGCACTGACGCTGCCGCGCTCGTTCCTGCCCCCCTTCAACGAGGGCACGTTCAATATCCTGGTCCAGTTCAACCCGGGGGTCTCGCTGGCCGAGTCCAACCGGGTCGGCACCATCGCCGAACAGCTCATCATGCAGGTGCCGGAGGTAAAGTCGGTCGGCCGCCGCACTGGCCGTGCCGAACTCGACGAGCACGCGGAGGGCGTCCATGTCAACGAAATGGAGGTCGACCTCAATCCGTCGGCGCGTGCCAAGACGGAGATTGTGGCCGATATCCGCAGCAGACTCGCCGTATTGCCCTTGTCGGTCAATGTCGGGCAGCCGATCGCGCACAGGCTCGACCACATGCTCACCGGCATCCGCTCCGAGATTGCGCTGAAGATCTTTGGCGACGACCTCGACGCCATGAGGAGCAAGGCCGAAGAGTTGCGGACCAGGCTCGCCACCATCCCCGGACTGACCGACGTCCAGGTCGAGAAGCAGGTCCGTATCCCGCAGCTGGAAATCAGGGTCGATTACGGCCGAGCCGCACTCTATGGCGTGCAGCCGGCAGCAGTGATCGAGCAGCTCAGCCGCCTGTCGAACGGCCGCGTGGCGTCGCGCGTGATCGACGGCTATCGCCGCTTCGACGTTGTGATGCGGCTGCCGGAGAACATGCGCACGACGCAAGGCCTGAGCGATCTGCTGATCGAAACGCCGTCGGGCTGGATCCCCGCGCGTCAGATTGCCGAAGTCAAGGAGACCACCGGTCCAAACCAGATTCTTCGCGAGAACGGGCGGCGCCGCCTCGTGGTGCTTGCCAACTCCGACGGCCGCGCCGACATGGCGAATCTCATCGAGCAAATCCGCCTGGTACTTGCGGACACCAAAATGCCGGAAGGCACATTCGCCAGTCTGGAAGGCACGTTCCAGGCGCAGGAACAGGCGGCGCGCACCATCGGTCTGCTTTCAATGGTATCGCTCCTTCTGATCTTCGCGATCCTCTACAGCCGCTACAAATCGAGCGTGCTGGCGCTGATCGTTATCGGCAGCGTGCCGCTGGCGTTGATCGGTTCGGTGGCGGCGCTGTGGCTTGTCGGTCAACCGCTCTCGGTCGCGAGCATGATCGGCTTCATCACGCTGACCGGGATCGCTGCTCGCAACGGCATCCTGAAGATCAGCCACATCATCAATCTGCATCTGCACGAGGACATGCCCTGGGGCCGCGAACTCGTCACGCGCGGCTGCCTCGAGCGCATGACGCCGGTGCTGATGACGGCTCTTTCGGCCGGTGTCGCGCTCGTCCCGCTGATGATCGATCCGGCGAGCCCCGGAAAGGAAATCCTGCATCCGGTAGCGATAACGATATTCGGCGGACTGATCAGCGCCACGCTGCTCGACGCCTTCGTGACGCCGCTTCTGATGCTTGCATTCGGCCGCAACGCGGTCGAGCGGCTGAAAGCGGCACCCAACACTGAACATCCGGCGCCAGATGCGGCGCCATCCACATCGACCTACTGAGAGGGAGACTGAAGATGAAAGCGGTTGTCGTGGCGATTCTTGCGCTGCTGAGTGCTGGTATTGCGTCTGCCCATGACGGTAAGGGGAAGCACGGCGGTCAGGTCGCCGACGCGGGGGATTACCATGTCGAACTCGTTACCAATGGTGGCATCATCGACGTCTATGTCACCGATCACGATGACAAACCGATCAAGATCGCGGGCTACACGGGCCTCGCGATTCTCTCGGCCGGGGGCAAAAGTCAGCGCATCGTGCTGGAGGTGGGAGACGGAAAGCTGACCGGCAAGGCAGGCGGTGCGCTTGCTCAGCAACCGAAGGGCGTCGTGCAGATCACCGCGCCGAACGGCAAGACCGTGTCGGCGAAATTCTAGTGCGGACCTCAGAGGCGCAGCGCCTTGGATAATCAGGATGTGAGCAACATCCGCTCCACCAAGCCGGCAATCTGCAGAAGCCATCGATCCTCATTCCGGTGGCCCATCAACATGAGTCCCACCGGCGGCTCCCCAGGGGCCTGGCAAGGGAGCGAGATCGCACACCGGTCGAGCATGTTGGCAATCGTTGGATTGCGGAGCATCAACAGGTTCATCCGCCCGTAGGCCTCGTCGGTTGCAAGTTCGTCGAGCGTCGGCGCGATCTTCGGGACGGTCGGCATGATCACGGCATCGAAGCCTTTGGTGTTCGCGTCACACCTGGCGATCAGGTCGGCTCTTGCGCTTTGCACCTCGCGATAGTCGGCATCGGTCTGCGCTTCGCCCTTGAGGATGCGAACGAGGACGCGAGGGTCATACGCGTCGCAACGCGATTCAAGCCAACGACGATGATAGAGATAGGCCTCTCGCGCGGCGAGACCGCCTTTGGCATTGATAACCGGGATGTCCGCAAGCGCTGGCAATTCGGCCGTCACGATTGTCACACCCGCCGCTGCTAGCCGTCGCAGCGCGCGGTCGAAGGCCATCGCGGTCGGCTGGTCGATATCGTCGAGCACATAGGCCGACGGAACGGCGAACGTCAGCGACGACAGATCCGCCGGCGACGGGACGAGCGGCTGTCCGCTGATCACCTCGTCGACCGCCGCACAACATGCCACGGAGCGTCCGATGCTGCCGATCGAGTCGAGCGACGTCGACAGCGGCATCGCTCCGTCTGACGGGACGCGCGACGCGGTCGGCTTGAACCCGACCAGGCCGCACAGCGCTGCCGGGATGCGGCACGAACCGCCGGTATCGGTGCCCAGCGCGACCGTCGCCATGCCGTCGCTGACGGAGACAGCCGCGCCCGATGACGAGCCACCGGGAATCCGCCGGGTCTTACGATCGTATGGATTGAGCGGCGTGCCGTAATGCGGATTGATGCCAAGGCCGGAGAAGGCAAATTCGGTCATGTTGGTGCGGCCGACCGGAATGAAGCCGGCGGACTTCAGCCGCGCGACGGCTACGGCATCGCGCACCGCCGGCGCGGCGTCTTTGAGCAGCTTCGACCCAGAGGTCGTCACCTCGCCTGCAACATCGAACAGATCCTTGATGCTGACGGTGACACCTGCATACCGCGGCAGCGCTGTCCCGTGCCGCGCCGCGCGGTCGTAGGCCGCTGCGCCGGTCACTGCGGCCTCGTAAACCTTGAGGAAAGCCCGGCTTCCCTCTCCCGACCGGTCCGCGATCCGCTCGAGCTGTTCCCGGACCCCGGCTTCGCGATGGCCGCCGTCCGTGAAGCTCTGCAACACCCCGTGGACGGTGGCGCTCAGGTCCAAAACACCAGTCCGGTCCGTCGCATCCACATGCATCGCCGTCTCCCTTGAGCCGTCGCTCCGGCATTGTCATGCCGCCCCCAACCTCTACATTCCAGTGAAATCTCTAATTTTTCTGACGAACTACCTTATTTTATTTGCATTTGTGAAAGACCACGATTACAAATATTTCAGTGAAATTTCAGATCGACCATGTTTGACCTCACCCTCTTCGACCCCCTCGCCCGAACCGAAACCGTCGCGCCCACCAAACTGGTGGTGGCGGGATGGACTGGCCGCGACGCCGCCGCGGTGACGCACCACATCGAGGAGTTAAAGGCGCTGGGCGTTTCGCCCCCGTCGCGCACACCGGTCTTCTATCTGGGCAGCCTGTCGCGTGTGACCTGTGCCGGCGTGATCGAGGTTCTGGGAGAGGACACGAGCGGCGAGGCCGAGTTTGTGCTGCTGCAGCACAAAGGTGTTCTCTGGGTCGGCATCGGCTCCGATCACACCGATCGCAAGCTAGAGACATACGGCGTCGCTGCATCGAAGCAGATTTGCGACAAGCCGATCGGCTCGGCGTTCTGGCGCTACGATGCGGTCGCGCCGCACTGGGACCAGCTCAAGCTGCGCTCCTATGCGACGATCGATGGCAAGCGCGAACTCTATCAAGACGGATCGGTGGCGCAGATGCTGTCGCCGGCCTCCCTGCTCTCGCTTTACGACGATCGCGGCGTCCTGCCGGACGGCACGGTGATGTTCTGCGGAACGCTGGCTGCCATCGGCGGCATTCGCCCAGGCAGTCGTTTCGAGTGCGAGTTGATCGACCCGGTTCTGAAGCGAACGATCCGCTGCGATTACGACATCACGGTTCTGCCGATTGTCAGCTGACGGCACCACGATGAAACACAAACGCAACGTCAAACAAATCCAGCAATCGCCGATGACGCCCGCGTCTCTGACGGTTGTGACCCCGATCCAGCCGTCCCTGCGCGACGCGGCCTATGACGCGATCAAGCATCGCATAATCACCTGCGTGTTCAAGCCGGGCGACTACCTCAACGAAGCGTTCGTATCCGCCTCGATCGGTATCGGCCGCACGCCCGTCCATCAGGCCATCGACCGGTTGACCCAGGACGGGCTGCTCGAGGTCATCCCCCGCAAGGGCGTGATCGTGAAGCCCGTCAGCCTCGACGAAGTCGCCCAGATCATCGACGCGCGCCGGATCAACGAGCCCTATTGCGCCAGGCTGGCTGCCGAACGCGCCGATCACATCGACATTTCCGTCCTCGGCGACATTCTCAACCGCGCCGACGCCTGGACCGAAGTGCGCAACATCGAACAGATGATGCTGCTCGACCGTGAGTTTCACATCGCTCTCGCCCGCGCTGCAAAAAATTCCGTCATGTCGGGGATTCTCCAGAACCTGCACGAACGCTCGCTCCGCTTCTGGTTCATCTCTCTCACCGCACATGAGCATCATCGTGAGGTGCAGAAGGAACATCGCGCCATCTTCGAGGCGATCAGAAACCACGATCCGGACGCCGCCACACAGGCGATGATCGATCACATCGACTCGTTCCGTCGCAACGTCACGCGCTATCTCGAGCGGGGGACCCCATGACAAAGCCACATCTGGAATTCTTCTCCGTAGACATGACCGAGGGCTGGGCGTCTCCGCCGGGCTACCCCGCCGGCATCCAGCAGAAGATCTTGACCAGCGACCTCGACGAAACCAGCAAGACCGGCAGCCGCACGCGCCTTCTGCGCTTCATGCCTGGCGAATACACCACCGCCCCCTTCGTCCACGATCATTGGGAAGAAGTTTACCTGATGTCGGGCGACCTGACCGTCGGCAACGATGCCAACGGCAACGGCGGCGAACGCTTCACAGCACCGACTTATGCCTGCCGCCCGCCTGGCGCGGTACACGGCCCATTCAAGTCGGAGACCGGATGCCTGTTGTACGAAGTGCACTTCTACGAAAAGAGCGTCTCCAACAAGAAGTGACGCCGCCTAACTTGGATGCCGGATCACACAGAGCGGAGTTTCACAATGCGTAGTTCTTGCGGCATGTTTGGACGATCAGCGGCTCTTGCCGCTGCTTTAGCGGCGATCACCTTCAGTCAGAACCCGGCATTGGCTCAGGATTGGCCTCAGCGCCCGGTTACGCTGATCGTTCCGTTCGCCGCCGGTGGCAACACCGACGGAATCGCACGGATTACCGCCGAACGGCTGAGCAATGCGTTCGGTCAGTCCTTTGTCGTCGAGAACCGTCCCGGTGCCGGTGGAGCCATCGCAGCCGACATGGTTGCGAAGGCCGCGCCGGACGGCCACACGCTGTTTATCGCCGCCCTGCCTGTCATGGCGATCGTGCCTGCGATCAACAAGGTGCGCTACGACCCGATCAAGAATTTCACGCCGGTCAGCAACATTGCGACCAACCCGTTCGTGATCGTCGTCAACAAGGACATCCCGGTCAAAACGCTCAAGGAATTCGTCGACTATGTCGGCGCGCGTAAGGGGCAACTGAGCTATGGGTCGGCCGGTATCGGCAGCCTCAACCATCTGTCGATGGCGCTGTTCCTGAAAAAGGCCGGCCTCGAGATGACGCATGTCCCCTACAAGGGCAACGCGCCCGCGCTGTCGGATGTCGTGGCGGGCCATATTCCCGCAATGTTCTCCAACTTCTCGGATGCACTGCCGCAGGCCAAGGCCGGCAACGTGCGCATGATCGCGCTCTCGTCCGAAAAGCGCTCGCCACTGGCGCCTGAACTGCCGACCGTCGCGGAATCCGGCTATCCCGATTTCGAGATCCTCACGTGGAACGGATTGATGGCGCCGGCCAACACGCCGATGCCGATCGTCGAGAAAATTGCCGCGGAGGTCGCCGCAGCCGTGAAGGATGAGAAATTCGCCGCCCGTCTGTCGGAATTCGGCGTCGATCCGCTGGGCAATTCGCCCGCGCAGTATAAGGCGATGCTTGCGCGTGATGTCGCGACCTGGGCCGAGGCCGTCGACCTCGCCGGCGTCAAGCAGCAGTAGCGGGTGCGCCATGAACGAGGGTCCGGTTCTGGTGGCCGGCGGCGGGCCGGTCGGTGTGATCACCGCGCTGGCGCTGGCGCAACGCGGCATCCCGGTTCGGGTGTTCGAGGCGGCGGAGAGCGTCAACGACGCTCCCCGCGCTTCGACGCTGCATCCGGCCACGCTGGAAATGCTCGCCAGCGTGGGACTGCTGGATGAAATTATCGCACGGGGCCTGGTCGCGCGGACCTTTCAGTTCTGGGATCGGCCGACACGCAGCGTCGTGGCCGAGTTCGATCATGCCATCCTGGAGAACGACACGGCCTACCCTTTTGTCGTGCAGTGCGAGCAGCACAAGATCGCCACTCTCGCGGTCGAAAAGCTCCGTGCCTTCAAGCATGCGGAGGTCACGTTTTCCGCTCCGGTGACCGCCATCTCGGCGGGCGACGACAACGTGGACATCACCGTTGCAATCCACGGGCGTGAGCAGACACTGTCCGGGCGCTATCTCGTCGGTGCGGACGGCGGCCGTTCCACGGTGAGGAAATCGCTCGACATTCCATTCGAGGGCTACACGTTTCCGGAGCGTTTTCTCGTGCTCACGACGCTGTTCGATTTTGCCACCGAACACGGCGTCGCCTATCGCGCTTACTTCTCCGATCCGGACGAATGGACCAACCTGTTCAAGGTCGCAGGCGATGACGGCAAGGGTCGGTGGCGCGCGGTGTTCCCCACCCTGCCGGGACAGACCGACGAGGAAGTCCTCAACAAGGCCGCAACCGAAGCGAGGCTGCAAAAGTTTTTTCCCAAATCCGGGACCTATGAGATCGTCCACCGCAACATCTACCGGGTTCACCAGCGCGTCGCAGCGCGCTTCCGGCACGGCCGCGTGTTCCTGGCCGGTGACTCGGCGCATGTGAACAATCCGATTGGCGGCTTGGGCCTGAATTGCGGCATACACGACGCGATGCATATCTCATCGTTGCTCAGCTCCGTTTTGCACGGTGAGCGCCCCGAGAGCGACCTCGAGACGTATGATGCGGTTCGCCGTCCGATGAACATCGAATATGTCCAGCAGCAGACCATCGCCAACAAAAAGCGCCTTGAGGAAAAGGAGCCGGCGACGCGACAGGCCAACTTCGACAATCTTCGCCGCACCGCTGCGGACCCCGTCGCCCATCGCGCATTCCTCATGCGCACTTCGCTTCTAGAGAGCGTTCGAAAGCAAAAGGCCGCGGCATGATCTCGTCTTCGAACCGGTTCAAGATCGCTGTTCCGGACCTGATATCGAATTCATATTTTCCGGCAATCGCCGCGACCGAACTCGGCAAGTTTCGGGAGCAGGGCCTCGACGCCGAGATCGAGCTGATCTTTCCCGTCAGCAAGGCTTACGAAGCCTTGCGCGCGGGTGACGTCGATTGCGTCGCTGGCTCGGCGCATTCCGCGCTCGCGGCTTTTCCGGAGTGGCGCGGCGTGAAGCTGCTCTGCGCACAGGGCCAGGGCATGTACTGGTTCCTGGTGATGCGATCCGACATTAACCCCGAGCGAGGCGATGTGAGTGTAGTCCGGGGCCGCAAGATAGGCGCTGCGCCGTGGGTCGAGCTCGGCTTGAAACAACTTCTCGTTGCCGCCGGCCTTGATGAAAAGCGCGACGAAATCACCATCGCCCCCGTTCCAAACACAGGCAGCCCCAGCGTCAATTTCGGTCTGTCCGCGGCAAAGGCGCTGGAAGAACGGCTCATCGATGGATTCTGGGCCAACGGCATGGGAACCGAGGTCGCCGTCCGTAGCGGAGCCGGAACAGTCGTGCTCGACATCCGGCGCGGCGACGGACCGAAGGAATGCTTCAACTACACGATGGCCTCGCTTGCGGTGACGGACGATTTCCTCGCGCGACGGCCCGACGATGCGCGTCGCGCCGTGACCGCGATGGAAGACACCCACGCAGCATTGAAGAGCGACGTGTCGCTCGCGGCGGAGGTCGGCCGCAAGGTTTTCCCCGAACGCGAGGCGTCACTGATCGCCGCGCTGATCGAACGCGACCTGCCCTATTATTCGACGGAAATCACGCCGGACTTCATCGCCGCGATGAATGAATTTGCACGGCAGCGCGGCATTCTCAAAGGCGCCCCGACCTTTTCAGAGGTTGTCGCCGCGCTTCGATAGTTAATTGTTGGACCGGACGCCGGTCAGGCATTTTGCCGCAATGCATCCCAGACGCGTTGCGGCGACGCCGGAAGATCGAAATGCTCGATCCCGCGCTGGGCCAGCGCATCCAGCACGGCGTTCATGCCGGCCGGTAGCGCGCCGGCGACACCGGACTCGCCCGCGCCTTTCACGCCCAACGGGTTGGTGGTGCATGGCACGCTGTGATGCGCGGTCGCCATGACCGGCATGTTTGCTGCCCTGGGCAGGGTGTAATCCATCAGCGAGGCATTCAGAAGCTGCCCGTCATTGCCATAGCGCACATGCTCGCCGATAACCTGACCAAGGCCCTGAGCGATCCCGCCGTGCGTTTGTCCGTCGACGACCGTTTCGTGAACGATCGTGCCAACATCGTCCACGGCCGTGTAGCCGACCACCGCGACAACGCCGGTGTCGGGATCAATCTCGATCTCGCAGACATGGCAGCCATTGGGAAACGACATCTGCGGCGAGGTGAATTCACCGACGCTATCCAGACCGCCCTGCAACTCTTCAGGGAGATCGGTTGCTTCGCGCGCTTGCCTGGCCAGGTCAAGAATGGGAATCCGGAGGTCGGTCCCCGCCACGCAGAACGTTCCGGCCGAGAATTCGACATCGCCGATGGCCACTTCGAACAGATGCGAGGCAATGCCGCGGCCCTTTTCGATGGCGCTGTCACAGGCAACAACCGAGGCGCTTCCGGCCATCATCAACGAGCGCGAGGCGACGGAGGGCGTACCATCCGGCACCTCATCGCTGTCGCCCTCGATCAGCTTCACCTTGCCGATATCGATGCCGAGGCGTTTTGCGATCACGCGGGGAAAGGTGGTCTGGTGTCCCTGCCCCATCGCCTGCACGCCGACGCGGATGGCCGCGGTTCCGTCGGCATCGAAGCGCAGGTCTGCCTTTTCATTCAGAATGCCGCCGGCGACTTCAAGAAAGCAGCACATTCCAATTCCGCGCAGCAAACCTTTTGCGCGGGCGGCCTCGCGGCGTTTCCCGAAGCCGGACCAGTCCGACAATGTCAGCGCCTTGTCCATCAGCGCTTCGAATTCGCCGCTGTCATAGATCGGACCGATCGCGGTCTGGTAGGGCATGGCCGATGGCGGAATGAAATTGCGTCGGCGCAGCGTCGCCCGGTCGATCCCGAGCTGGCGCGCGGCTCCGTCGATCAGCCGCTCGATCACATAGATCGCTTCCGGCCGACCGGCGCCACGATAGGGACCAAGCGGCGCGGCATTGGTAAAGACGAGCTTGACGTCCAGCTGGATCGCGGGGATCCGGTAGACGCTGGACAGGCAATTCTTGGTATTGGCCGTCCCGAAGATCGCCGTGTATTGGGTCGTGTAAGGACCGATGCCGACGAAGTTGCGTGCGCGGAGAGCGAGAATTTTGCCATCGGCGTCAAACGCCATCTCGCCTTCGAGGATGCCGTCGCGGCCATGTGAGTCGGATAGGAAGCTCTCGACCCGGCTGTTGCACCATTTGACCGGGCGGCCGGTCTTGCGCGCGGCATAAAGGATCGCGCCGTATTCGGGATAGGTCTGCGCCTTCATCCCGAAGCCGCCGCCGATATCGTAAGTCAGCACGCGAATTTTCGAGAGCGGCACCTTGAAGACGCCCTCGGCCAGCAGCTTGCGCACCACCGCCACGCCCTGCGTGGTCGCGATCAGCGTGTAGCGCTCCGACTTATCGTCCCACAGACCGATCCCGGCGCGTGGTTCCAGCGATACTGCTGCAAGCCGCGTGTCGTCGAGCCGTACGCGCTCGACATGCGCGGCCGCAGCAAAGGCAGCATCGACCGCGGCAACGTCTCCATCGCGCCAGTCCAGCGCAATGTTGCCGGGCACCTCATCGTAAAGCCGTGCCGCATCAGCCGCCATCGCGCTTTCGATATCGGATGCGCTGCCGAGTTCGTCGAGCTCGACCTCAACAGCCTCCGCAGCGTCCTGCGCCTGCACGAGCGTTTCGGCAACGACGAGCGCGATCGCCTCGCCGACGAAGCGAACGCGGTCCGTCGCCAGCACCGGCATCGGAGCCGCAACCATTGGCTTGCCGTCACGTCCGACCGTACTGGCGACAGGGGGAATGCCGCCAAGTCCGTCAGCCGCGAGGTCTGCACCCGTGATCACCGCCAGCACGCCCGGCATTGCACGCGCACGTGTCGCATCAACACGCGTGACAAGCGCATGGCCAACAGTTGCGCGGACGAAAACGCCAAAGCCCAGGCCAGGCATTTTCAGATCATCGGTGAACTGGCCGCGACCGGTGAGCAATGGCTCATCTTCGCTGCGCAATGCGCCTTGGTCGCTGCCGAAGCGTACAGGTGTACTGATCATGATGCGTCCGTGAAGTCAGTCAGGGAGATTGCCAAGCTGCAAGATGAGGTCGGCGGCGCCGGCGAGGTCGCTTTCAAGCGCGGCGCGACCGAGGGCGCCATCGCGGCTCCGCATCGCGCGGATCATGTCCTTGTGGGAATCGGGCGCGAATTTCCGGGTGGCCTCGCGGCCGCGCACGCCAAGCGAGAAATGCAGAAAGGGACCGATGCGCAGCCACATATTCTCGATGATTCCGAGCAGCACAGGCATCTCGGCCGCGCGATAGATGGTGAAGTGAAATTCCTTGTTGATGCGGAATGGACGCGTCGAGTCTTCGAGGTGGCGCATCTCCTGGCTGAAATCCGCATTGAGTTCTTCAAGATGCGCGACGACGGAGGGATGAATACGGGCTGCGGCCTCTTCAACCGCTTGCCCTTCCAGCATCAGCCGCACCTTGAGGATTTCACGAACGCCAGCCTTGGTCGCAATCGGGACACGGATCGCGCGGTTTGGCAGAACCTCAAGCGCACCTTCCGCCGCAAGCCGCTGCACCGCCTCGCGTACCGGCATCAGGCTCGTGCCGAAGGCACTGGTGAGTTGGCGAAGCGTGATCTTTTCACCCGGCTTGACGCCACCCACCATCAGGTAGTCGCGCAACTCGGTGTAGACGCGCTGGCCCAGCGTGCCGCTTTCGATTGCATGAAGGCCGGAAAGATTGGGAGCTTCAATGTTCATGGGTCTGCACGCGACGACAAACAGGCTTGACTCCTCCGCTGGAGGAATGAGACTAGGTATATGTGATCACATATCGGGTCACAAGAGAAGTTCGTCACGGTTTCTCCCGGCGCGTGCGCCCGGCGAGCACCGCGGCGTTCGAGTCACGCGCGAAACAACAACAAGCCGCGCGAGCAAATGGGAGGACGTCATGTCCAGCAAGAAGTCACTGAGCGCGTTCGCGCTTTTTGCCGCTCTGAGCGCAAGTCTCGCATTTCCACAAACAGCCGCCGCGCAGGACAAGGGACCGATCAAGATCGGCCTGCTCGCACCGCTCACCGGTCCGCTGGCTTCGCCCGGCAATGACATGGTCAGCGGCTTCAAGCTGTTCTGGAACCAGGCCAACCACATGGCCGGCGGCCGGAAGATCGAAATCGTCACCGCCGACACAACGTGCAATCCGGACCAGGCGCTGACCCAGGCGCGGCGCCTCGCGCTGCAAGAGAAGGTCAACATCCTTGTCGGCCCGCTCTGCGGGCATGAAGGCCCGGCGGTCGCCCAGGTCAGCAAGGAAACCGGCATCCCGCTGGTGATGGACGCGGCCGGAGCCGACGACGTCACCAAATGGAACCGCACGCCGACGGTTGTGCGCACCGCCGTCTCGTCGAGCCAGATCGGCCATCCGCTCGGCGAGTATCTCTACAAGGAGCTGGGACTGCGAAATGTCACCTTCATCGGGCAGGACTACACGTTCGGCCACGAAGTGACACTCGGCGCCGTCAAGACGTTCACCGATCTCGGCGGCAAAGTCGCGAAGCTGATCTGGAATCCGATCGGCACCAAGGATTACGGCACCACCATCAGCACCATCCCGTCCAACTCGGACGGTGTCGTTGCAATCGTCGTGGGTGCAGACCGCATCCGTCTGTTCGAAGACTGGTACAACTTCGGGATGGACAAGAAGATGAAGCTGTATGGCGGCTACTGGCTGCAGGAAGACATGCTGTCACAGGTGGACGACCGTGCCGTCGGCATGGTTGCGAACTCGCTGCATTACGCAGCCGGCATCGACACGCCGGAGAATAAGGCGTTCGTGGACGCTTACGCCAAGGCCTATAAGCGGCTCCCGTCATGGTTCTCTGAATCCGCCTACACTGCAGGCATGTGGACGAAAGCCGCGATCGACAAGATCAACGGCAACGTCGAGGACAAGGACGCCTTCCTCAATGCGATGCGCTCCGTGGAGTTGAAGGCACCGCGCGGCCCGCTCAAGCTGGACGCTTACGACAACCCGATCCAGAACGTCTACATTTCCAAAATCGAGAAGCAGAAGCATCCGGTCCTGGGCGAGGTTCTCATCCCCGTTCCGGTGAAGACCTACGAAGCCGTATCGCAGTTCTGGACGTGGAAGCCGGAAGAGTTTCTGGCCCGCGGCCCCTACAAGCGCTGAGCAATTGACTGAAAAGGAGCGGCGGCGAAACAGCGCCGCTCCCTTTCGCATGTCCGAAACCTCCGTTTTTCGTCGGTAAAGTCGTTACATCGTAATGCAAAGCGCGATCCTTCAGGCCATCAATGGCATCTCTCTTGGCGCTCTGCTGTTCTTGCTGGCGAGCGGTTTCACACTGACATTCGGCCTGATGCGCGTCGTCAACATGGCGTACGGCGCGTACTACCTGCTCGGCGGATATATCGGACTCTCGATCGTCCGCGCCGGCGGTGGGTTCGAACTCGCGATGCTGGGCGGCGGCTTGTCGATCGTCGTGCTCGGCTACTTCATCGACCGCTACCTCATCCGTCGAACCGGCAACAACCATCTCGCACAGGTGCTGCTGACCGTCGGCATCGCGTTTGTCATCGGCGAGGTCTGTCTCTCGATCTGGGGCGGTGACAGCCTGAAAATTCCGCTACCGTCCTATCTCAGGGGCTCGATCGTCCTGCCTGGCGACCTCTATTATCCAAAATTCCGCTTCGCGATGATCATCTTCGGGATCGTAGCCGCACTCGCACTCTGGTTGCTCTATCACAAGACCCAGATCGGCGCGGTCGTGCGGGCCGGCGTCGACGATCGCGAAATGGTCACGGCCACCGGCATCAACGTCGACCGGCTCTTCGTTCTGGTCTCCGCACTCGGTTCGTTTCTCGCGGGCGTCGCCGGCGTGGTCGGCGGTGCGTTCCTGACGCTCAATCCCGGCGCCGAATGGGACATTCTGGTGTTCGCGCTGGTCGTCGTCATTATCGGCGGCCTCGGCAGCCTGGAGGGTGCGATCCTCGGCAGTATTATCGTTGGCCTGCTCGATGCCTACGGACGATGGCTGTTGCCGGAATTCTCCTATTTCGTGCTGTTCGGCCCGATGGCCGTGCTCCTTCTTTTCCGCGTCACCGGCATCTTCGGCAAGGAGCACTGAGCGATGCGCTTTGCCATAGCTTTCATCCTCATCGCAGGCGCGGCTATTGCGCCGCTATTCGTTGGCGAATTCTGGGTCGGACTGATGACCCAGATCATGATCTTCGGATTGCTCGCGCTCTCGGCCGATCTGTTGCTCGGCAATGCCGGCCTGTTCTCGCTTTGCCATGCGTCATTCTTCGCGGTCGCGGCCTATGCGACTGCAATCCTGCAAGTGCGGCATGGCGTGCCGACGATCCTCGCGGCGCCCGCGGGCATTCTTGCGGGCACCGTTCTGGCGATGCTCTTTGCCTTTTCGGTCCGGACCCGCGGCGTCTACTTTATCCTGATCACGCTGGCATTCGGCTACATCGTCTGGGGCGTCGCCTATCGGTGGGCGTCGTTCACCGGCGGCGACAACGGCGTCACCAATGTGCCCTACCCCGCCGTCGGCGGCTTCGCGATCACCAATTCCGTCCAGTATTATTATCTCGTCCTGATCGTGGTCGTGCTGTGTCTGTGGGCCTACAGCATCCTGATCTCCTCGCCGTTCGGCCTGGCGATGCGCGGCATCAAATCGAGTGAGCCGCGGGTCCGCAGCCTGGGGTTCGACGTCAGCCGCCATCTCTATGTTGCATTCGTGCTGTCCGGGCTGCTCGCCAGCATCGCCGGCGTGCTCTACGTCTACTACAACCGCTTCATCAACCCGGCCGCGGCATCATTCCCGGTGTCGGTCGAGGCGGTGCTGATGGCCATCATCGGCGGCTCCGGGACCCTTCTGGGGCCGCTGATCGGCTCCGGCATCATCCTGATGCTGCGCAACTGGGTCAGCGGCTATTTCCACTTCTATCATGGCATTCTCGGAGTCGTTTTCATCGCCACGGTTCTCTGGGCGCCGAAAGGCTTGATGGGCCTGATCACGCGCTGGCGCTCCGGCGATCGCGGAGAAGGCGCATGACCGCATCCGCAATCCAGACCGAGAACCTGTCCAAATCGTTCGGCGGCCTGCATGCCGTTGTGGATGTGTCGCTCGCGATCGCTCCCGGCGAGCGCCGCGTTCTGATCGGACCGAACGGCGCCGGCAAAACCACGCTGTTTCACTGCATCTCCGGTACGCATCGGCCAACGTCGGGGCGCGTCCTGCTATTCGGCCAGGACATCTCGAACGTCGCCGAGAACCGCAGAACCGCGCTCGGCATGGGACGGACGTTTCAGATCTCCAATATCTGCATCGACCTGTCGGTCCGCGAAAACCTGCAGCTCGCGGCGCTTGGCAACGACAGCCGCAAATGGGTAATGATCCGGGCGGCAAGTTCCTTCCCCGACATCGCCGATCGCGTCGAGCGAAGCCTTGAGAGGATCGGGCTGGCGGACCGCTCCGAGGACGAGGTGAAGTTCCTCTCCTACGGCGAACGCCGGCAGCTGGAGCTTGCGCTCGCGCTCATTTCCGATCCGAAGGTGCTGCTGCTTGACGAGCCCTGCGCAGGGTTGTCGCCCAGTGAGCGGCAAAGCTTCTCACGCATCATTTCTGCGCTGCCACGCGACATCACATTGCTGATGATCGAGCATGACATCGATATCGCGCTGGCGCTGGCCGACCGGGTGACCGTCCTTCATCGCGGTCACGTTATTCTGGATGGCACACCGGGAGAGGTTCAGAAAGACGAACAGGTCCGGGAGGTCTATTTTGGCCGCGTTTGACGCCCTTCTCGCTGTTCGCGACGTCCACACCTATTATGGCGACAGCTACGTGCTGCACGGGCTCAGCCTCGAGCTGTCGCAAGGGAAAATCGTTGCCATCATCGGCCGCAACGGGATGGGCAAGACGACGCTGATCCGTTCAATTGCCGGCCTGACCCCGCCCCGCCGTGGTGACGTGGTCTTCGAGGGCCAGTCCCTGATCGGAAAACCGGCCTATGAGATCGCACAATCGGGAATGGCGATCGTCCCGCAAGGCCGTCGCATCTTCAAATCATTGACCGTGCGGGAAAACCTCTTGTTGCCGACGAGTTCGCTCGCCGGGCACCGCAAGACGGACCCAAGCCGCAAGCAATGGACACTCGATGCCGTGCTTGAGGAATTCCCGCAACTCGCCGAACGTATGGACAATACCGGCAACGCCCTGAGCGGCGGCGAACAGCAGATGCTCGCGATCGGCCGCGCGCTGATGGCTAACCCAGCGCTGATCCTGATGGATGAACCGTCGGAAGGTCTTTCGCCGAAACTCGTGCAGAAGATCGAGGAGATCATGCGCAACCTGCGCAATCACGGTCACGCGATTCTGCTGGTGGAGCAAAATCTGGCGCTGGCGCTGTCGGTCGCGGACAGCATCTACGTCATTTCGTCCGGCCAGTTCGTTTTTCATGGGACACCGGAGGAATTGTCGAGCAACCATGAGGTTCTGGACAGCCATGTCGGCGTGGCCGGACATTGAAACGGAACTGACACATGAAGATGTTCGACCTCTCTGGCCGCGTCGCGGTGGTCACCGGCGGGAATTCGGGTATCGGCTTCGGCATCGCCGAAGGTCTGGCAGAAGCTGGCGCCACGCTTGTGATCGTTGGCCGCCGCGCCGAAGCCAATGCGAAAGCCGTGCAGACCTTCGAATCTCGCGGCACCCGCGCCTTGGCGATCGAAGCCGACGTGGGCAAGGACGAGGACTGCAAGAGGCTCGTCGACGAGGCGGCTGAACGCGCCGGACGTGTCGACATCCTGGTCAACAATGCCGGCATGGCCATCCGCAAGCCACCGCACGACTATTCTCCGGCCGAATGGCGGCAAGTCATCGAGGTCAATCTGTCGTCCGCGTTTTACTGCTCACACGCGGCCTACCCGCATATGTGCCGTGCCGGCGGCGGAAAGATCATCAATATCGGCTCGATGATGTCGATCTTCGGCATGCCCTTCGCGGTCGCATATGGGGCCAGCAAAGGCGGCCTGGTGCAGATGACCAAGGGCCTCGCCACCGCATGGGCCAAGGACAACATCCAGTCCAACGCGCTTCTGCCGGGGTGGATCGACACGCCTTTCACACGCACAGCACGCGAGCAGGTCGCCGGCCTGAACGACCGCGTTCTTGCGCGCACGCCCGCGGGCCGCTGGGGCGAGCCCGCGGACTTCGCCGGAGCAGCCGTATTCCTTGCCAGCAATGCGTCGAATTTCGTCAACGGCGCCTCGATTGTGATCGATGGCGGCTATTCATCGATGGGGTGAGAGCGGCGTAGCGCGGGGCATGGACGAGACCCGAAAGCACATACCTCACCTGGCCAGTTGCGAATCCTCGTGCACTGCTTGAGGAGCTTTTCGCCAACGGCAAAATCATGTGCTCGGCTTCGGCATTCTTGATCGATCTGTCGGTGTGACCATCTCGTTAGACGGCGGTCCGGCGATCAGGTCCGTTTCGGCAGCTTTGCTAAGTATCCTTGCGGGTCGCTGGAATCGAATGTTGCACCGAGGATTATTTCCTTGCCGAAGCCTCCTGCCGGCGGCGACACGCCTTGGTCGCGCATGATCTTTCCGGCGTCCGCGGTCAGCATGACCTGCTCGGCCAGCTTCTTATAATCCATATCCTCTTTCAACATGTTCCAGCGACGCAGTTGCACCATAAGCCAGACCGCTGCGGCATAATGCGGGAAGGGCTGATAGTCGATCCGGCCGGCATCTTCCTTGATCGCGCCGAGACCATCGGCATAGCGCCCGGTCAGCACCTGCTCGATCACCACTTCCGGCGCATTCAGATAATGTGGCTGTGAGAGCACCTTCGCCATGCCGGCGCGATTCTCGCGCTTGGCGACATGCAGGCTCGACGCGATGATCGCGCGGTAGAAGGCCATGAAGCTGTTGGGGTTTTGCTTGATCCAGCTGTCGGCAGCGGTGACCGAACAGCATGGGTGACCATCCCAGATTTCCTTGGAAATCAGATGGATGAAGCCTGCACCCTCGAAAACCGCGCGCTGTCCGCCCGGCTCGCCGCCGAAAAACCCGTCGATCGAGCCTACGCGCAGCATTGAGACATACTCAGCCGGCGGCACGACACGATATTTGACGTCGTTGTCCGGATCGAGTCCGGCAGCGGCGAGATAATTCCGCAATTGCAGCGCCTGATGGCTTTGATCGAACGGGATCGCGAAAGTGAAACCCTTCCAGTTCTTCGGATCGCGGTTGTCCTTGTGCTTCATCGCCAGCACCAGCGAATTGCCATTCTGGTTCAGGATCGACAACACCTTGATGGATTGCTGGTTGCCGCCCAGTCCCGCCGTCATGGTCAGCGCCACCGGCATGACCTGCTGCGACACATCGAGCTCGCCGTTGAGCATCTTGTCGCGAATCAGCGCGATGCCGGGAATTTTCTGCAGCGAGACCTCGAGTCCTTCCTTCTTGTAGGTACCGAGTTGCTCGCCATAAATCAGGGGCGTCGCGCAGGTGATGGCGAGGAAGCCCACGTTGAGCTTGGTTTTTTCCAGCGGCCCGCGCTCCTGCGCGATGGCCTTCAGGGTATTCACAGGAACGATGCTGGAAAGCGCCCCCAGCAGCACCGAGGCGCCGACTGTCTTGAGCAACGTGCGCCGCAAGACCGGTTCCGGAAAAAGTCCATGCAACAGGGCGGCGTCGATATCGGCGGAGAGATTGTCTTCCAGCGTCCCGTTGACGTGGCCGCAACGGCACATTCCGCGGGTGAAGCGGTGGCGGTGCGGTTCGTTCGGCAATTTCGACATCTTGGGCGCCTCCTGGCAAGGGCCCGGCGGAACGAGATTACCCGGCTTATTGCCATGCTCCTAGGGCGCAAAAGCGCAGTGTTGCTTGCAAAAATCCAAGACGGCCAACGTCGCATTTGGCTGGCCTATATTGGTCCAAACAGGGAAGCCTCCGTGTCCATGATCCCACGTCCGAAACTCGACCCGGGTGGCTTTTTCCGGCGCATCCCGTTGGCTCCGCATCAGCTGACGCAGTATCTCACCCCCGCGAAGGATGCGATCGTGCTGTGCCACCTTGGCGTGCCGCATATCGAAGCTGCGGAGTGGACATTGACCATCGACGGGCTGGTGTCGCGACCGCACCGGATCGGCTTCTCCGAGCTGCTCGAATATCCGAAGCACTCGATCACAAGCTTTCATGAATGCGCCGGCAGCCCGCTGGCACCGGCAGAGCCGACCCGCCGCATCTGTAACGTGCGCTGGGGGGGCGCGCGGCTTGCGGACATCCTGCGCGATTGCGGCCCAAAGCCTGAAGCGCAGTTTATATGGTCCTATGGGGCTGACCATGGCGCTTTCGGCGGCGTGACCGTGGACGCCTATCAGAAAGATCTGCCGCTCAAGCGCGTCCCTGAGGATGTCCTGATCGCCTATGAACTAAACGATGCGCCACTTCCGCGTGAGAATGGATATCCGGTGCGGTTGTTGGTGCCCGGTTTCTATGGGACCAATAGCGTCAAGTGGCTGACGCGGCTCACGCTTGCGGATCGGCGCGCGGACGGCCCCTTCACCACGCGCTGGTACAATGACCCCGTCATCGATCAAGACGGTCGCGAGAGCGGCAATTCGTGGCCGGTCTGGTCGGTCGCACCGGAATCCGTAATCGTTGCACCGTTACCGGGCGCAGGTATCGCCGCGGGCCACGATCATCTGATTTGGGGCTGGGCCTGGTCGGATGTCGGCATTACGCGCGTCGATGTGCGCCTGGACGACGGTCTCGACTGGATTCAGGCTGAGCTAGCCCCGCGGGTCGAGCGGGCCTGGCAGCGCTTCAGTCTCACCTGGCGGCCGGCCCGACCGGGAGCGTTCAGACTTCAAGCGCGGGCATCCAACGCCGACGGCCTCACGCAACCGGACGTGGGCGCGCGTAATGCCGTTCACGGCGTCGATGTGACCGTTGACTGACGATCATTCGGCCGCAGGCAGCGACCGTTCTCCGAAACCGTTTGATTGCAGAGGCTCACCGGCGCCGCCATTCACCCGAGCGGGCGCTGGCTCGGCGGCTTCGGCCGCGTCATCGACGAAATTCGCGGCTTTCAGCCGAGTACGCCGGACCGACAGGTCAAAAATGTCAAAACGATTATAATAGCCGACAACATCATGAAACTGCTTCGGCTCGACGCAGCGGTTGATATCAATGTCGGCATAGACGATGCCTTCCTCGTCCTGCAACTCCCTGCTGATGAGTTCACCGGTCGGATCGATGAAATAGGATGCCGCGCGCGGCGTCTCGTCCAGCACCGGTGCAATGGTAGCATCGCGCGCAACCAGGAAGTCGCGCGTTGCGCGATCGAGGAAGCCTGCGGTCACCAGGCCAAATGCCTTGGCCTCGAAGGAATGCGCGCCTGCCCGCAAACGATTGGCCGCAAGATTGTTGAAATTGCCGCCGCCCCTCGGGCGCCGTGTCGGCCAGATCGGCGGCCAGCTCGATATATGGAGTTGCTCGCCCTCGGCCATCAGGGCGAAGCGGGCCAGCGGATTGGTATTCTCGCCACAGATCAGACAGCCGATGCGCCCGATCCGCGTGCCGCTGACCCGCAAGCCGGCGCCGTCGCCGGATGCCCAGATCAACTTCTCGTAGAATGTCGGGACGATCTTCCGGTGATGGTTGAGAACCGATCCGTCGTCGCCGATCAGGATATTGGAATTCCAGATCGCGCCCACGCTCGCAGGCGACTTTTCGCTGAAGCCGAGCGAGACGAAAATACCAAGCCGTTTCGCAGTGTCACGGATGCGCCCGATCTCGGGGCCATCGGCGAGAACGGATTCCGCCGCCATCCGGGCGAAAAGGTCGTGATTGTCGATCGGCGCCCACAGCGCTGCCCAGATCGGAAAAGCCGGGAGAAAAGTTTCAGGAAAAGCGACGAGCGCAGCGCCCGCCCGAGACGCCTCGAGAATTATCGAGATCGCCTTCTCGGTGGTCGCGGCCTTGTCGAGATAAACCGGCGCTGCATGTACCGCCGCTGCCCGAAACTGTGGCAGATTGTCCATAGACCGCCCTTTCGATCCAACCTGCCAATTGGCTAGCATGGCTGCGGAAACGGCGCGGCATGGTATTCTCGCAAGCTGCCTTGCAATTCTAGTGTCGTTGTCTCGTGTCCCCGGACCCACAAGCGAATGCGATCCATCGATCTCCTGGACTGGGACGACCTCCGCGTATTTCTCGACGTCGCCCGCACTGGCAATCTGTCCCAGACGTCGCGCCGCCTGCGGATTGATCACTCGACGGTGAGCCGTCGAATCTCGCAGTTGGAACAGGCGCTGGGCTTTGGCGTGTTTGAGCGCACCCGTTCCGGTTTCAAGCTCAACGACCTGGGCAAACGACTTCTGGCACATGCCGAGATGATCGAGAGCGCCGTCCTGAAGGTGCATGCTGAAGTCAACGAAACCGAACCGGAAGCGGCCGGGACGGTGCGACTGGCTACGATGGAGGGTATTGCCTCACTCTACCTCGCGCCTCGCGCGCTTCTGCTCAAGCAGGCTGCGCCGCACATCACACTGGAGCTCGTCACCTCCCCGCAACTCATTCACGTCAACCGACGCGAAGCTGACCTCTTCCTGAGCTTTTTCAGGCCGCCCGGCCAGGGGCTGGTGTCGGAGAAGATCGGCGGCTTCAAGCTCGGACTATATGCTGCAGCTGCCTATCTCGATCGCAAAGGGGTTCCAGCCAGCGCAGCCGAACTCGCCGACCACGATTTCATCACCTATATCGAGGACCTTATACAGGTCGACACGGTGCGATGGCTCGACGAAGTGGTGCAAAATCCGCGCGTCGTGATGCATTCGTCCAGCATGATCGCGCAGCGCAATGCAGCGATCGGCGGGCTCGGAATCGTGCTGCTGCCGCGCTTTGCGGTTCACAAGACAACGCCGCTTGTGCCGATTCTGCCGGATCAAGCCTTCACCACGCGTGAGATCTGGACCAGCGTGCATCAGGATCTGCAATTCGCTCCGCGCATTCGAACTGTGATCGCTTTCCTCACGCGGCAAATACAGGTTGATATGACCGCGGGCATTCTATGATGCCGCTTTAAGCAATATCCGGCGTTGCCGCAGAAACGCACATAGCCTTGCGTGCTTTACCAATTGCACCGGTCACCCCCCTGACCTCCAATCGTCGGCAGACACGCGAACGATCGTAACCCTTTGATGGCGCAACGATTGCAAGCACGAGCATGAAACTGGACATCCGCTCGTCGGGGGCATGTAGCAAAGGACCGGAACGATGAAGTTACAAGGCATTGGAACATCCCTTCTGGCCGCGGCAGCATTCGCATCCGTCCTGGTACCCGCCACGGCGATCGCAAAAGATGTGGTGAAGATCGCCTTTATCGGTCCGCTGACCGGCGGGTCATCCGCGCCCGGGCTCGGCGGCCGCAATTCCGCGCTGCTCGCCGTGCAGTTGCGCAACGCCGATCCCAAGGCAAAATACACCTATGAACTCGTCACGCTGGACGACGAATGCAAACCCAATGTCGGCATCCAGGTCGCGACCAAGGCAGCGTCCGACAAGTCGATCATTGCCGGCGTCACCCATTATTGCTCGACCGTAGGCATCGCAACCGTCGATACCTATAACCGCTTCGGTCTGCCGGTGGTGGTGTGGGGCGCTGTGCTACCCGAAATCACCTATGGCAATAATTATCCGGAGATCCACCGCGTCAACGGCACCATGGTCGACGAGGGCAAGCTTGCCGCCAAGTTCCTGGCCGACAACAAGCTGAAGCGCGTCGCGATCCTGCACGACACAACCGACTACGGCAAAGGGCAGAACAAATATTTCAGCAAGTTCCTGACCGAAACTGGCGGCGAGATCGCCGGCACCTTTCCGGTGGCACCGGATCAGCAGGACTTCACCGCCGAACTCACCAAGATCAAGGAGCTGAAGCCGGACGTGGTTTACTGGGGCGGACTGACGCCGGGCGGCGTCCGCATCCGCGCGCAGATGGATCGTGTCGGCGTGAATGCTCAATATATCGCCGTGTCCGGCATTCTAAATGCCGGCTTCATCGAGGGCGCAGGCGCACTCGCGGAAGGTACGGTCTCGTTCCATAACGGCGCGCCGATCGATAAATACGCGAACGGCAAGAGCTTCCTTGAAGCTTACAGCAAGGCTGGCTTCCGCGAGGATCCCGATGCCTATGGTCCGTTCGCCTACACCGCGGCCAGCCTGATCATGGACGCCATCGAACAGGCGGGACCGGACCGCAAGAAAGTGCAGGCGGTGCTCAACAAGACGAAGGGTTATGCCGGCCTCGTCGGCGAAGTTAACTTCGACGACCACCGCCAGAATATCGTCAACCCCTTCATCTACGTGGTCCAGAACAACAAATGGACCTATTGGCCGGACAGCGAATACGCCGCCGGCAAGAAGTCGCTCGTGCTGCCCGCGAAGTGATGCGGCGGGACGGGCATCAAGTGCGGGCGGGAGGCTAACATGGATCTCGGTCTCCTTGCCCAGCACATCTTCAACGGGCTGATGCTCGGCGTGATCTACGCCATGATCGCGGTCGGCTTCTCGCTGTTCTTCGGCGTTCTGGACGTGATCAAATTCTCGCATGGCGACGTGCTGGCAAGCGGCGCCTTCGGCAGCCTCGGCGCCGTGATCCTCGTCGGCTACATGTCTGGGATGCCGGCTCCGCTCATCCTTCTGGCGGGTCTCATTGCAGGCCTTGCCGTCGGCGCACTCGCCGGCGTGGTAGTCGGACATACCTTGGTGCTGCCGCTGCGCCACGCGCCCGCGGTGAACGTCCTGCTTGCGACGCTGATGGCAGGTACGGTGCTGCGCGAGGTGATCCGCCTGGGCGTACCCAATGGCGGAAACCCCAAGCCGTTTCCGGCGCTGCTGCCGACCGGCAAGATCGAGTTTGGCTTGTTTAGCATCGGTATCGACAGCGTCATGATCCTCATCTGCGGATTGATCGTGGTCGGACTGACACATGTGATCGTGGCGCATACCAGACTGGGCCTCGCCATCCGTGCGGTCGCGCAGGAACCCGAGGTGGCGCAGCTTTCCGGTATCGATTTCAAACGCGTGGTGCTCGGCACGTTTGCAATCGGATCGGCACTCGCCGCCTTCGCGGGTCTGATGCTTGGGCTCTATTACCGCGAGATCAATTTCAACATGGGATTGCTGCTCGGAGTCATCGGCTTTGCCGCGGCAGTTGTAGGCGGACTCGGCAATCTGCTCGGCGCCATCATCGGCGGCTTTCTGTTTGCCGGTGCGCAGACGATCGCTACCATCGCGCTGCCCTTCTCAAGCGCTTACAAGGACGTCGTGGCCTTCGCGGTCGTCATCATCCTGATCGGCCTGTTCCCGACCGGCCTGATTCCGGAAAAAAGCAGCGACCGGGTGTAGCGGTGAGCCTCGTCGCGCGGTCCTCCGAAAGCTCGCAGCCTTCCCGCGGAAGCCTTGGCCGCTGGCTTGTAATCGCGGGTGCTATGGCGGCGCTATTTGCAGTTCTTGCACTGCTTCTGCATGCCGAAAACCAGATCGCTGTCGTCGCGATCCTGGCCGGCCTCGTGGCACTGATCGGGATTGCCGACACCACCGCCGTTGGACGCGAGTTGACCGCAGCCTGTCGCGATCGTGCAGCTTTCGGAAATGTCCTGGCCCTGCTCGGCGGCATGGCTCTGATCGCCCTGTTCCGGCACGAGCACTATACCCTGTTGATGATCGCCACCGTCGCGTTCTTCGCCACTGCGTGCATTGGGCTGAACCTGCAGCTTGCATTCGCGGGCGTGGTGAATTTCGCGGGCGCCGCTTTTTTCGTGATAGGCTCATATACCGCTGCGATCCTGGCCGCGCATACGGCATTGCCGCACCTGCTGGTGCTGGCCGCGTGCGGCATCGTCAGCGGTCTTCTGGGCCTGATCGTGCTGTTCCCGGTGTTACGGACGCGCGGCCACTACGCGGCCCTTGTCACCATCGCCTTCGGACTGTTGATCCGCACTTTCCTTGAGGTGAACGACGTCTTGGGCGGGCCGCAGGGCCTGAAGGTGCCGGGTCTCGATCTGTTCGGCATTTCGTTCAACCGGGTGCGGGAGATCGGCCCGCTCGAAGTTTCGTTTTATGTCCCCTATGCGCTGTTCGGACTTGCACTCTTTGCTATGGCATTTCTGCTGGTTCGCCTGATTGAGAATTCCTGGATCGGGATTGCGCTCGATGCGGTTCGCGCCGACGAAGTGGCTGCTTCGGTGTTTGGGCTCAGCATCGCCAACTGGAAGGCTTTCGCCTTCGTGGTTGGTAATGTCCTGATCGGTATCGCGGGTGGCGCCTACGGGATGATGAACGGCTACATCAATCCAAACGGTGCCGGTCTCGCGGATTCGCTGATCATGCTGTCGATCATTGTGCTTGGCGGGCTCGGAAATATGTGGGGAACGGTCGGCGCCGCCATCGTGATCCTGGTGCTGCCGGAAAAGCTGCAGGCGGTGCAGGAATATCGGCTGCTGATCTTCGCCATCCTGGTGATGCTGATCCTGCGTTACCGGCCATCCGGCATCATGCCGAGGCCGCTACGCAAGCTTTCGCGCTACGCCTCGCGGGGAGAGCGGGAATGACCTCTCCGCTCCTGTCCTGTGAAGCCCTGACCATGAAATTCGGTGGTCTGCTGGCGCTGGATGCGATGGATTTCGTAATCCGGCCGAATGAGATCGTGGGCCTGGTCGGTCCTAACGGCTCCGGCAAGACCACGTTCTTTAATGTGCTGACCGGGCTCTATAAACCCTCCGCGGGAGCGGTTACCTTCGATGGTCAGAACCTGTTCGCAAAATCGCCGCAGAAGGTCGCGGCCGCCGGAATTGCCCGCACCTTTCAGCGCTCGCGTCTGATGCTCGACCAGACCGTCTTCGACAATGTCATGCTGGGCACCCTGCGCAAGATCAATCTCGGTCTTGCGGCCAACGTGCTGTTCCGTCGAGCCTTCAGAAACGAGCTCGATTCGATGATTGAACGGGTCGCGGCACTCTTGCGTACCTTCAATCCCGGAATTGCCGGACGGATGTTCGAGCCGCTCGGCGCTTTTACAATGATCGACCGGCGGCGGATCGAAATCTGTCGCGCACTGATCGGTAGCCCGCGGCTGCTACTGCTCGACGAACCCTCGGCCGGAATGACACATGAGGAAACTTTCCGCCTAATGGACGATGTGGTGGCGGCGCGCGAACAGAATCCGGAACTCGCGATCGTGCTGGTGGAGCACGAAATGAATGTCATACGCAGGGTGAGTGACCGCTGCGTAGTGCTGAATTTCGGCCGCAAGATCTATGAGGGCGACTTCGACGGACTGATCGCGGATCGCGAGGTGCAGGCCGCCTATCTGGGGCAGGCTACGTAATGAAGGCCAACCGCGATCTCGAGGTCGAAAAACTCTCAGCGGGCTATGACCGCGCCGACGTCTTGATGAACATCGATCTGTCCGCCAAGGCCGGACGGGTCACCTGTATCCTGGGATCGAACGGCGCCGGCAAAACCACGCTGATGCGCTCCATCCTTGGACTTTGCCGGCTCCGCAGTGGAAGCGTGCGTTTTGGCGACGCCCTTCTCTCCGACATGCCGACGCATCGGATCGCGGCGCTCGGCATCGCCACGGTCCCGGAAGGCAATCGTGTTTTTCCACGCATGACCGTGCTGGAGAATCTCCGGGTAGGCGGCCTCTTGGTGAAGGGCGTGGAGCGGGAGAGCCGGCGCCTGGAGGAATTGTTCGATATTTTTCCGCGACTTAAGGAACGGCGCAGCCAATTGGCAGGCACCTTGTCCGGTGGCGAGCGATCGATGCTGTGCATTGCGCGCGGCCTGATGACCGACCCGGAGTTCATCATCCTCGACGAACCGTCGCTGGGCCTATCGCCCCTTTTCGTGAGCGAGGTCTTCAAGATCGTCCCGCAGTCGCAGGAATACATCGTCGAGCAGTTCGGCAAGGACG
>CAZXJZ010000029.1:0-33365 GCA_964641065.1 uncultured Hyphomicrobiales bacterium
GGCGCGCCGCATCCGGACGCCTCGACCTATGCCGCGAAGTTCTCCGGCCCCTACCTGCACCGGGTGACCGATGGCGGGGTCGGCCACAATCTACCGCAGGAAGCGCCGCGCGCTTTTGCCGATGCCGTGATCGATGTCGATCGCGCCTGATGCCGGGAGGTCAGAATGTCGCGGACCACAGCATTGGCGCCGGCGGCCGGCGCCGCCGCCGCGCTGACGATCCTCTCGTTGTCGCCTGCCGATAGCGGGGCCGGCGCGCGGCCCCCCGCGTCACCGATTTTCGGTGTCACGGTTCCGGATGGCTACCGGCAATGGGAGTTGATCGCGCCGGCCCAGGAGGGCGAGCCGCTGAATGAATTGCGCGCCGTGCTCGGCAATGCGGTCGCGGTCAGGGCTTATCGCGATGGCACGATCCCGTTTCCGGATGGGACCATCCTGGTCAAGCTGGCCTGGAAGCAGGAGCGGTCGTCGGACTTCAAGTCCGCGTCCATTCCCGGGGCAGCGACGACGATCCAGATCATGGTGAAGGACTCCAAAAAATTTGCGTCCACCGGCGGCTGGGGTTTTGGCCGCTTCACGGGCGGCGAGCCGGCCGACGAGGCACAGCATAAGACCTGCTTCGCCTGCCACGACGCGCGAGCGCCGAAGGACCACGATTACGTTTTCACCCTCTACGCGCCGTAGCCCAGCGATAGCGCTGCTGTTGCGGCGGCAACGCGGACCACCAGCCCCGTCGAGGCGGGGTAACGTTGGACGCCTGACAGGTGTTGGGGAAAAAAAGATCACAAGGCATGTCACATCTGCGCGGTCCGGCTCGTCATGCCATCAGATCAACCGATGGAGCTGACCCCATGCAACCCCGACTGAACGCCTTCGCCGCCGCGCCCGCACCGATGAAGGCCTGGCTCGACTGGAGCCAGGAACACCTGAAGAGCGGGCTCGAGCCGAGCCTGATGGAACTCGTCAAGATCCGGGCCTCGCAGATCAATGGCTGCGGCTATTGCCTCCATATGCATACCGCCGAGGCACGGAAGAAGGGAGAGACCGAAGAGCGGCTCTATCTGCTGGATGCCTGGCGGGAATCTCCGCTTTATAACGAGCGGGAAAGGGCCGCGTTGGCCTGGACCGAGGCACTCACCCGCGTCGCCCAGGCGCCCGTCGACGATGCCGTCTATGATGCCTTGCGCGCGCTATTTTCAGAGGAGGAGCAGGTGAAACTCACGCTGCTGGTGGTCGCGATCAATGGCTGGAACCGGATTCAGGTCGGCTTCCGCGCCATCCATCCGGTCAAGCAGCGCGACACCGCCTGATCGCCATGTCGCGACCGAAATCCGAAGCCGCCGATGCGATCGCGCAATTCGACCCGCTGCGTCCGGTGCTGATCCGCGTCGCGTACCGGATGCTGGGTTCGGTCGCGGACGCCGAGGACATCGTGCAGGAGGCGTTTCTGCGCTGGCTCAACACCGATCGCGAGCAGGTGCGTGAGCCGGCGGCCTTTCTGCGGCGCGTGGTGACGCGTCTGTGTCTCGATCAGTTGAAGTCGGCCCGCCACCGCCGCGAAACCTATATCGGGCCGTGGCTGCCGGACCCCGTGGTCGAGAGCGAGGAGGATGCTGCCGACGACGTGACCTTGCCGCTGCTGCTTGCCCTGGAGCGATTGTCGCCGCTCGAGCGTGCTGCGTTTCTCCTCCACGATGTGTTCGGCGCGAGTTTCGAGGACGTTGCCGAAACCATCGGTCGCGAGCCGGCGACTTGCCGTCAGCTCGCGACCCGCGCGCGCCTGCATGTGCGGTCTGCGCGGCCCCGCTTCGCCATGCCGAAGGAGCGCGGGCTTAAGATCGCCAGCGCTTTCTTTGCCGCCTCACGCTCGGGCGACATGAAGACGCTGCAATCGATGCTGGCCAATGATGTCGTGATTTACTCCGACGGCGGCGGCAAGAAGCGGGCCGCGCTGCGCCCGCTTACCGGACTAGATGACGTCATGAAGCTGCATACCGCGCTGGCCCGTGCCTTTGCGCGGGAGATGTCGCAACTGCTCGAATACGGCGTCATCAACGGGCTGCCGGGTTTCGTCACGCGCGAGGCGGGCGACACCTTGCAGACCACGGCGCTTCAAATCGACAACGGCAAGATCACCGCGATCTATGTCATGCGCAATCCGGACAAGCTGCGCCATCTGGCGCGCGAGGCGCTGCACTGAGGGAGGGAGCCGGCGATGAGAGCTGTCCGCCCGCCATTGCGCGCGCCTGAACGGGCGCGGTAATTCGTCCGCAGCTCATCAGTGGCTTTTGATTTGCGCGTCTGTCCCGGTCTTGCAAGACTGCCCGCCGGCTGAAGCGACCAGCGGAAGATTCGGGAGCGGCGCGCGGATGAATGACGAGTGGATCGATATCGGCGACGCCGCAGCGCTATCCGCGCAACCGCTTCAGCGGCACAAGGCCGGAACGATCGAGATTGCGCTGTCCTGCAAGGGCGGACAATTTGGCGCCATTCATAACGCCTGCAATCACGTCGGCGGTCCTCTCGGCGAGGGGACGCTCGACAGCGACTACGTGGTCTGTCCGTGGCACCAATGGAAATTCCATCGGGTCACCGGCCTGGGAGAGCCGGGCTTCGAGGACGATCGCGTACCGTCCTATCCGGTCAAGGTCGAGGCCGGGCGTGTCCTCGTCAACGTGATGGCCGGCACGCAGCGCCATCGTGCGCCGCATGAACCGCATCCGCTGGCGCGGCCGATCGTCCGCGCCGACGGTCCGGTGCGGGTCGCCGGCATTTCGACTACGGCCATGGATTCGAAGGCGCCGCGCTATTCGGGGTCCGACGATTTGCTGGCGTCGTCGCTGGCGGCAGCGGCGGAGCGGGGCTGTGAGACGCAGCTCATCAAGCTCAACGAGCTGAAGTTTCATGCCTGCGAAGGCTATTATTCCAAAGCGGCGCGCGCCTGCACCTGGCCATGCTCGATCACCCAGATGCACCCGAAGGACGAACTGACGCCGGTCTACGAGGCACTGGTACACTGGGCCGATGTCATTATCGTGGGAACGCCGATCCGCTGGGGGCAGGCGAGTTCGCTCTATTTCAAGATGGCGGAGCGGCTGAACTGCATCCAGAACCAGGTCACCACGCATAATCGCGTGATGATCCGCAACAAGGTCGCGGCCTTCATCATCGTCGGCGGGCAGGATAATGTGCAGGGCGTCGCCGGGCAGATGCTCGGCTTCTTCGCCGAGCTTGGCTTTCAATTCCCGCAATTTCCCTACATCGCGCACAGCCGCGGCTGGTCGGCCGAGGATATGGAGAATAATGTCCGCGATGTCAGGAATTCAAAGGACCTGCACGAGGGCGCGGCGGAACTTGCCCGCCGCTCGATCGAATTGTCGGAGCGGTTGCTGCAGACGATCCCGGCGGAAAAACTCGAACGCGGCGGCCGCAAGGCGCACGCCGACCGGCATCGTGCCGGCTGACGCGCACCGTTCGAATTAACCCCACAACTGCTTGCTGGCGATCCGCGCGCCTTCGGCGAGGCTTTCGAACTTCGCCCACATCACTTGCGGATGCACGCGCTGCGTGGTCTCGCCCTGCGCGAAGCCGCAATCCGTTCCGGCAATCAGGTTTTCCTTTCCGATCGCGCCGGCGAAATTGACGATGCGTTCGGCGACCAGCTCGGGATGCTCCACCGTCGTGGTGTGATGGGTGATCACGCCCGGGATCAGGATCTTGCCGGCCGGCAGCTTCTTGGTCTTCCACAGCTTCCATTCGTGCTCGTGGCGCACATTGGCGGCCTCGATCGAATAGGCGCCGGCCTTCACCGACAACATCAGGTCGGCGATGTCGGATAGCTTGGCGTCGGCGACATGCGGCACATGCCAGCTGCCGAAGCAGATGTGATAGCGGATGCGATCCTCGGGAATGCCTTCAAGCGCCTTGTTCAGTGCGGCGACCCGCAATTCGGCCCAGGCGTAGTATTTTTTCGGATCGTCCTGGGTCAGATGGTCGAACATGTTGGCGAGTACGGCGTCGTCGACCTGCAGCACAAAGCCGGCCTTGATGATTTCGAGATATTCCTCGCGCAACGCGTTGGCGATCGCGAAAACGTAGTCCTCTTCGTTCTTGTAATACTCGTTCTCGGCATCGTAGCCGACGCTTGCCGGCGCGACGGCGGTGAAGAACACGTCTTCGACCTTGGTCTTGTCGAGAGCGGCCTTGAGTGCCGCGATGTTGCCGCGGATCGCATCCTGCCCGGTATAGGTGATGGGCCCGACGCAAGCGTGCCCGGGAGATCCGGTCACGGCGCGCGGGAACTGCTCCTTCATGAATTCGCTGAAGCGGATGCGGTCGCGTCCGACCCACACCGCTTCATACATCTTGTCGGGGCGGGACTCGAAACCGCTCAGACGTGCGAGGATGTAATTCGCCCACCCCGACTTGCCGTATTCGCCGTCATTGACCACGTCGATGCCAGCCTTGGCCTGACGCGCAACGATGTCCGTCACCTCCGCCTCGAGTTTCTTCTGGTCGTGATTTCTGACGGCGTCGATCGCGGCCTGCGATCGGACGAGGCTGCCCACATGCGTGGTCAGGATGCGGTTTTCGCTACGCTTCATTGTCTTGCCTGTTGAGGTTTCTTGGACGGTAAGTCCGGGAGGGAGAAAAAAGAGGCGCGGCGATTTTGCCGCGCCTCGTCGCCTTGCCAATAGTCTAGTAGGCCGAATTGCGCTTCTTGACGGTCGCCTTCAGGTCGTCGAGCACGGCCTTCGGATCCTGGCCGGTCTTCTTCACGTCGGCTTCCCAGTTGGCGACAATCGGCTCGGCCGATTTGCGCCATTCGGCGAGTTGCTCGGGAGTGAGCGGATAGACCTCGTGGCCGGGCAGCGCCTTGATCTTCGCGTTGCCGCCCGACTCATAATCCGCCCAGGGGGTAGCGATCTTCAGCGCCCAGTCGCTGGAGCAGTGTTCGTCCATCACCTTCTTCTGGGCGGGGGAGAGCTTGGCATAGGTTGCCGGGTTCAGCACCCAGACCTGCTCGGAGACGTAGATCGGCGCATCGATGTGATATTTCGTAACCTTGTCGATGCCGAACAGCAGGACCGAGCCCCACGGTGCGCCCGCGCCTTCCGCCACGCCCTTGTCCAGCACGTCGCGGATTTCCGGCGCCGAGGCCTGCACGTTGCTGGCGCCGAGCGAACGCATCCAGTTGGCGATTACCGCGTTGGCGGGGCGGAATTTCATGCCGTTCATGTCGGTCGGGACCTGCACCTTCTTCTTGGTGAAGTGGAAGGTGCCGGGGTCGTGCGCGAACATCAGACAGTATTTGACGTCCTTCATCTCCTTGTCGGCGTATTTGCGATACCACTCGTCCATCGCAGCGCTGCCTTCCTTCGAATTGTTGAAGATGAAGGGCAGTTCGACCGCTGCGACGATCGGGAAACGACCGGGCTCATAGCCGGGATTCACATGGGAGATATCGACAATGCCGTCGCGCGCCATGTTGTAATGGTCGAAGGCCTTGCCGAGTTGCTGCGACGGATAGATCGTGACCTTGATCGTTCCGTTCGACGCCTTGCTGATTGATTCAGCCCAGGCGACCGCCGCGGCATGCATCGGATGCTGCGGAGGCACCCAGTGCGAGAAGCGCATTTCGACCGGCTTGTCCTGAGCCGCGGCAGGCACAGTGGCGAGGCCGATCGCCGACAGTGCCGTCAAACACAATAACGCATTCTTCATATCGCATTCCTCCGATGTTGTTTTCGTTGAAGTGGGAAGGCACTCATACAGCAACCTTGGTCTTGAATCGAATGAGCGGCGACCCGGGCACGAGGTCACGGGTCAGGTGGTTTCGCAACGCGAGCTCGAGGTTGCGGCGCGCCAGCCGCGCATGTTCGCGCATCAGAAATTCGGCGCGCTCGCCTTCGCCGTCCTCGATCGCGCGGGCGATGCAGCGGTGATGATCTTGCGCCACGGTAAACAGGATCAGCGTTTCCGGCAGTCTCGCCTGTACGTTGACGAATGCCGAGGCCGACGCGAATGGGAGCGAGACCGCGCGCGTGATCTGCCGCTTCAGCACCGCGCTGTCGGCGAGATCGATCACCAGTTGGTGGAAGCGCTCGTTCAGCGCGACATAGTGGGAGAAATTGTCGGAGGTTACGCCGCGCCCAAGCACGAGTTCGTCGAGTGCGGCAAGACAATCCTTCAGCGCGGTCAGGTCGGCTGGCGCCAGGCGGCGCTCGCCGGCGAGGCGGGCGGCCAGGCCCTCGAGCGTGCCGCGGATCTCGATCGCGGCATGGATGTCCTGTTCGCTGAAAGCCGAGACCGCAAACCCCCCGGTCGGGATCGAATGCGTCAGGCCCTCCTGTTCGAGGCGCATCATCGCTGTGCGGATGGGAGTGCGCGATACGCCGAGGCGTTCGACCAGCGCAAGCTCCGACAGCCGCTCGCCGGCCTTGACGTCGCCGCTCAGGATCAGCTCGCGCAACTTCAGCAACGCGGTCAGATTTTGCGAGGAGGGCGCTTCCATTGATTGATTTGTTTGGACGTTTCCTGTTGCGCAGGCTGTATACAATCCTTGGCGATGTCAACTGCAAAGCGGCCGTAGTAGCGATAGTGCGACCTCGCGGCGTGGCTGCGATTGTATGCAGCCCACCCGGTCATGACCGGCGCGGTTTGGGCGAACGAACGAAAAATCCGGCCCTTTAGAGCCGGATTCGGTGGCGTGCCGAGCTCGTGGCTTTGAGGCGCCTACATCGAGTTTTTGATATACGCCACCATCTGGTCGACGACCGTGCCCCAACCGTCATGGAATCCCATGTCCTCGTGCTGCTTGCGGCCGTCCGGGTCGCGGTGAAGCGCGGTGGCGACGTAGCGCGTGCCCTTGCACTGTTCGAACAATTGCAGGGTCGCGGTGAAGAAAGGCTTTTCGGACGGACGGTAACCCGGCAGCAAGGCGTCGGTGAACACCAGCAATTCGTTCGGGATGATGTCGAGATAACACCCGACGTTCGGAAACTCCTCGCCTTGGGGCGAGCGCATGACGGTGCGGAAAATGCCGCCACGGCGCAGGTCGATCTCGCACTCGGTCACCGACCATGGCTTCGGACAGAACCAGTGCTTGAGATGCTCCGGCGTGGTCCACGCTTTCCAGACCAGTTCGCGCGGCACGTCAACAACCCGCTCGAGGACAAGGTCGAGTTTCGGGTCGGGCTTTATCAGGGCACTCACTTATCTTTCTCCTTCATGTTGAGCAGATAGGCGTCGAGTTGATCGAGGCGCCGTTCCCACAGGCTGCGCTGGCGCGAGAGCCAGTCTTCCGCGAGTTTCAGCCGCTTCGGCGAGAGTTCGTAGGTCCGGACCCGTCCTGTTTTGTGGGATTTGACGAGGCCGGATTCCTCGAGGATGCGCAGGTGCTGCAAAAAGGAGGGCAGCGCCATTTCGAACGGCTCGGCCAATTCGCTGACCGAAGCGGAGCTGCGGCTCAGCCGCTCCAGCACATGCCGGCGCGTTGGGTCGGACAATGCGCGGAACACATTGTCCACCGGGAGTGCATCGGAGGTCGCAGGTGAAGATGGCATGGGCGGTCAATGCTCGGTTGGGCGGCGGGTCCGCAATGACGCCGGAGGTCGTAGCGATGGAAAATAGTTAGGTCAATACCTAACTGTGTAATCTGCCTGCATGTTGTCCACACGGGCGCCGCGTCGTCCGTTCGGGCCGAGGCCGGCGGCGTGATAGACAATTGCGGCGAGGGAGCTTCCGCATGACCGTCACGATCTATGGCATCAAGAATTGCGACACGATGAAGAAGGCGCGAGCCTGGCTCGACAAGGCCGGCGTCCAGTATGACTTCCATGACTACAAAAGCGCGGGCATCGACAAGGCGCATCTCGAGCGCTGGAGCAAAGCGGTCGGATGGGAGACGCTGCTCAACCGCGCCGGAACGACCTTCCGCAAGTTGCCGGACACCGACAAGGAAGGCTTGACCGCGGCCAAGGCGATCAAGCTGATGCTGGAGCAGCCGTCGATGATCAAGCGGCCGGTGCTGGAAACCAGCAAGGCCTTGCTGGTCGGGTTCAAGCCCGATGACTACAAGGCGGCGTTCGGGAAGTAGTCAGGATTAAGCCAACGGGTCGGCGCGAATGCGGCCCGATGATGAACTCCGCGAAATCCGGAGCGCGCAGCTCACGTTTCGCTGCACTCGACGCGCCGGCCGCCACCCTTACTTCGGCGACGGAATCGTCTCTCCCCACATCCGCCGCCACAACCATGACAATCCGCTCCGGACATCATGCTGTTCGCGAAAACGCGTTGGTGCGATAGCGGCGATGGTCGGGCTCTGCCGCTGTCCGACCACGAAGTTGAAACTGTAATATGGCTCCTGACCCATGCGCAGGTCGGAGACGATCACCTTGCCGTCGCGTTCGCCGACCTTGAATAGCCCTTGCGTGAACCACGCGATCCTTGCGACCGACGGATAATCGCGCACAGCGTCATACAGTTTTTCGCCCCGTGGATAAGCCTCGAACGTCATGCGCGGATCACGGTCAAGGAACGAACGGAAACCTTCGAGATAGCCGTCCGGCGTCACCGCAACCACGCGCCACAGCACCGTGTTGAACGGGGTCGGGGTGACCAGCAGGCGCTCGACCTTTTTCCCATCTGCCCGCAGTGATGCGTTGGCGACCGCCGTCACCTGCGCCTGCGCGAACACGCCCCAGCCGAGATAGAGCGTGCTCACCAGCAGACCGCCCAGGTTCCAGCGCCAGCCGCGCTCGCTGCGTAACATCAACGCGGCCGCGATCCCGATCAGCAGCGGCAGCGTATAGAGGGGATCGATAATGAAAATGCTGCCGACCGCATAGGGGAAGTCGGTGAACGGCCGCAGAATCTGCGTGCCGTAGACCGTGAACCAGTCGAGGATCGGATGCGTCACCAGCGCCAGCCAGACCGCAAGCCACCAGCGCATGTAATTTTCGCGCTCGCGCGCCGCGACCGCGGCGATGACGGCGATAACCGGCGAGGCCAGCGTCAGCCAGAACAGCGCATGGCTGTTGGCGCGATGCAGTGTCACATTCGAGACCGGATCGCCGTGATCGTAGAAGGCGTCGAGATCGGGCAGGGTGGCGACGAGCCCGCCGATCAGCGCGGCCTTCCACGGCCGGGTCCGGCGATGCATGACCGCAACACCGATCGCGGCGCCGAGCGCGAATTGAGAGAGCGAATCCATTGAGTCTCAGCGCCGCGGGGACAGTTCAAAGGGCACTGGACTGTCCGGGCAGGCGGCAACGCCGCAGATGGCCAGTGCGGACGGGATATTGGCGGTCGTTCGCCCGATCGCAAGACAGGTCCGGTACGCGATACCGGTTAGTTGATCTTCACGTCGCCGGCCTTGATGACCGGCGACCAGCGGGTGATCTCGCCTTCGATTACCGCGCGGAATTCGGCTGGCGAATTGCCGACCGGTTCCATGTACTGGGTGGCGAGCTTGTCGCGAACGGCGCGCTCTGCCAGCGCTTCGGTGACGTCCTTGTTGATCGCGGCGATCAGCGCCGGCGGTGTGCCGCCCGGCGCGATCAGGCCCATCCAGGTGTCGGCCTGCACGTCGACGCCCGATTCCTTCAGCGTTGGAATGTTGGACAGATAGGGCGAGCGCTTCGGCAGCGAGACCGCGAGGATATTGACCTTGCCGACATCGGCCTGCGGCGTCACGGCGATGGCCGGAAGCACCGCCATGTGCACGTCGCCGCGCACCAGCGCGGTCATCGCCGCGGGCGACGACGCGTAGGGGATATGAACCATCTTGGCGCCGCTCTTCTGAGCGATCGCTTCCATCGTCAGGTGCGAGAGCGAACCGTTTCCGATCGAGCCGAAATTGTATTTGCCCGGTTCCTTCTTCAGGAGCGCGATCAGGTCCGCCACGGTCTTGACGCCGAGATCGGGATGCACCGCGAGTGCGCTCGGCATGGTGACGAGCTGCGTGACCGGCGCGATGTCCTTCTGCGGGTCGTAGGGCAATTTGGAAAACAGCAGCGTGTTGATCGCGAGCGGTCCGCCGATGGAGACGCCGATGGTCGTGCCGTCCGGCGCGGCCTTCGCGACCGCGTCGGTCCCGGTATTGCCGCCCGCGCCGGTCTTGTTCTCGATCACAAAGGCGGAGCCGGGATATTTGGCCTGCAACTGCTCGCTGAGCAGCCGGGCGACGATATCGGGCGTGGATCCGGGACCAAACGGCACCACGATTCGCACCGTCTTGGCCGGCCAGTCCTGGGCCTGCGCGGGCGACAAGGCCGCAAGGATGGCAGCGAGGGCCAGAGCTGTACGCGTCATGAGCTTCCCTTTCCCGGCAAGGCGCGGCTTTTCCCCGCAGCTATTGTCCCGGTGCCAAATCGGCCGGACGATATCTATCCAGCCCACCGATTGTTTCTGCAAGACGTTTTACCCTCGGAATGCCGCGGCGCAATGGGCATCGAGGTTCATCCGGCCAAAGTGTCTTCCGAGGCCTCGCATCCCCACAGCGTATCCCCCAGGCGCGTCCCCCAAAGCGCATCTATGAGTCCCCTTTTTTTCTGCGACATGCGCGGACTTGCAAGCGGCGTCCGGCTGGCCTTAAGTGGACACGTTCCAGATTGGCACCTCCACCGGGCGTCCCATGGGTCTCACTCTTCTCATCCTCGGACTGATCGTGTTTTTCGCACCGCATGTGTTCGTCACCCGGCGCGAAGCGCGGGCGGGGCTGATCGCGCGGATCGGCGAGGCACCCTACAAGATCGCGTTCTCGGTGATTTCCGTGATCGGTATCGTTCTGATCGCCTATGGTTTTGCCCGCTATCGCGCCGGCGGATGGATCGATCTCTGGTATCCGCCGGTCTGGACGAGGCATCTCGCGCTGTTGCTGAACTGGGTGGCGCTTGTCTGCGTCGTTGCCGCCTACATCCCCGGCAACATCAAGCGCGTGCTGAAACACCCGATGCTGGTCGGCGTGAAGCTCTGGGCCGTCGCGCATCTGATGTCGAACGGCGATCTCGGCTCGATCATCCTTTTCGGTTCGTTTCTCGCCTGGGCGGTGTTCGACCGCATCGCGGTGAAGCGCCGCACCGATCCTGCTGCGGCCAATGTCAGGACGGGCGGCTGGACGGGCGATGTGGCGGTGCTCGTGGTCGGCACGGTCGCCTATGCGGCGGTGATCTTCTGGTTCCACCCGGACGTGATCGGTGTGCCGGTGATTTCCCGTTAGAGGCGATCTCTCCGGAAGACGTCGTACCCTTACGCGAACTGAACCTGCACGTTCTTTTCGCGTGCATTTGTGACGGTGCATGCCCGGGAGAAATTGTCGGCGCCGATCTGCAGCTTGAAGCGCTGCGGAATGCCGGCGGTGCTGGCAACGTCGAGGCTTGCCCCGGTATCGGACAGGCCGCGCACAGTGCAGTCGATGGTCGAATGGCCGGCATTGAAGCTGATCCGCCCGGCCTTGAAGACCCGCCGCAGCAGGTTGGGCGGGGCGGCGTCCGGCGTCTTCCAGAGCGAACAGGTGTTGCGACCGCCCGCTTTCGCCGCGTAAAGCGCTTGGTCGGCATGTTCGAGGAGTTCGGCAATGTCGCGGACCGTGCCGTCGATCGATGCAACGCCGAAACTGGCGGTGAACCGCACCGGACTGAACTTGCCCGGCACGACGATCTGTCCGATGGCAGCACGAATCTTCTGTGCCACGTTCATCGCCGCGTCGCCCGCGATATGCGGCAACACGATCGCAAATTCCTCGCCGCCGATTCGTCCGACCAGATCGCCGGTGCGCAATTGCTGATGGCAGACCTCGACGCACGCCTTCAGCACCAGGTCGCCGATGGCATGACCATTCTCGTCGTTGATCGCCTTGAAGTGGTCGAGGTCGAAGATGATGCCGCTCAGCGGGTGCCCGTGGCGCCGGGCGAGCGCGAAGGCGCGTTCGGCTTCCTGCCGGAAGGCCTGCCGCGCCAGCGCTCCGGTCATGCCGTCGCGCAGCACCAGCGTGCGCAATTCGAGTTCGCTCATCACTATCGCGGCGAGATCGGACAGGGTCCTTGCGTCTTCGTCGCCGAAAGCACGTGGCTGCGTATCCATCGCACACAGCGTGCCAACGGCGGTCCCGTCGGTGGTGCGCAACTGCATGCCGGCATAGAAGCGCAGATAGGGCGGACCGACGACGAACGGATTGTCGCTGAAGCGGTCGTCGATATGCGTATCGGGGACGATCAGCGGGTCGCCGCTCTGGACCGCCAGATTGCAGAAGGCCGGTCCCTTTTCGGTCTCGCAGGCGTCCACGCCCTGCCGCGCCTTGAACCACTGACGATGCCCGTCAAGGAATGTCACCGTCGACATCGGAACATTGAAGATGCGTGCGGTCAGCCGCGTGATCCGGTCGAACGCCTCTTCCGGTGGCGTGTCGAGAATGTCGTATTTGGCGAGCGCGGAAAGACGGGCGTCTTCCGCGAGGTCAGTGTCGGCCTGCATGACCTGAAATCCCGGCGGCAGATATCCAGCGCGAACCGCCGCAATATGGACGGAAGTCGTTGAGGAACCATGTCCGGATGTGGTTGATGCCCGGTATATCGCCTCGCGGCGAAGCGCCAGGATGCTAGGCGGCTCGCGCGAGATAGCGCTTCTCCAGCATCACATGCACGCCCTTGCTGCCATTGACCACCTGGGTGATGCGCAGATCGGCGGCGAGGCTGCAGAGCGTATAGGCGTCCTCGCGCGACAATCCGGTGCGCAAGCAGATCGCGGCGATCATGTCGCGCAGCGCGATGGTCACGCAGACATCAAGATCGGGGTCGAAGGCCATCGTGATCAGATGCGTCGGCGTCTCCGCATAGGGCCAGTCGAGCGCAGGGCCCTTGTGCAGGTGCAGTTCGAATGTCCCGGTCAGTCCGGTCTCGATCGCGGTCAGGCAGACCTCGCCATCGCCCTGGGCGCCATGTCCGTCGCCGACCGAGAACAATGCGCCATCCACATGCACCGGCAGATACAGCGTCGCGCCCGGCACCAGTTCCTTGTTGTCGATATTGCCGCCATGGCGTCCCGGCGGCACCGACGAGACGGTGCCCGCGGACGGCGCAGGGGCGACACCCATCACGCCGAAAAACGGCCGCAGCGGGAGTTCGAGACCCCAGGGCAGGCGGCCCATCATCCTTTGGGCATCGAGCCCGATATGGATGACGCGTTCCCGCGTGAAATCGTCGGGCAGCGCGCCCGCGCCGGGCCGGATCATGTTGTAGCCCCAGTCGTCGGCGAGCCTGATCGACTTAATCCGCACCTCCAGCGTATCGCCAGGCCTGGCGCCGCGGATTGCGACAGGTCCGGTGCAGATATGCGGGCCCATCTTGCGCGCGGCGCCGGCATGGATCGCGCGCAGCGCCGGCGCCACCGTGTAACCGCTCGTCGCGTCCGGCAATTGCTCCGGCAAGCCGGACACCGATGTCATCGTAATGGTGTCGCCGCTCTCGATCGTGAGCGCCGGCTTGAGCGCGGCGTCGAAATGGCCCCAATGAACAGTGGCAGGCGACGGGACGAGACGGTGCTGGGTCATTGCGGCAGCTCTCGGAATGCGTTCGCCATCGCGTGTGCAAGGACGAAATGGCGCGGGAGACGCACCATACCCGCGATGCCGGCATGCGCAAGGAATCGCGGCGAACCCGCCGCAGCGAGGCCGGAGCGATGCCAATCTGACCCGAGGTCGCGCGTTCGCGGCGCGACCTCGGACCCACACGCTAGGGCGTATCGGACTCGTAGAACGCATCCTCGTTCGGCAGAGCCATCGGCGCTTCCGGCCTGGACTGGTATGCCTTGAATGTCGCCGTGAGGAACAGCGACTTCGCCATCTCGCCGGACAAGCCGAGGATTCGCTTTTGCAGGTCGGCAACCAAAGCCGGATTCTGTTCGGCCAGATTGTTCTTCTCCGACGGGTCCTTGGCGAGATCGTAAAGCTCGATCCTGGATGGAAGCGTCGTGCGCCAGAACAGCTTCCAGTCGCCCTGGCGTACCGCGCCGCGGAACATCTCGATATTGTAGACGACTTCCCGGCGCGGAGACGGTTTGCCTTCGGACAGCGTTGGCCACATGTCGAGTCCGTCCAGCGGCAAGCCGCCATCCGGTTTGGCGCCGGCGAGCGCCGTCAGCGTCGGAAACCAGTCCACCACATGCATCGGCTGATTGCTGACGCCGGGCTTGATGCGGGCAGGCCAGTTCACCAGCGCGGCGACACGCGTGCCGCCTTCGTAAAGAGATCCCTTGCCGTCGCGGAACGGGCCGTTGTCGGCGGGGAGCGCGCCCTTGGTTTCGATCTGGCCGGCGAACAATGCGGAGCGGGTGCCGCCATTGTCGCTGTGGAAGACGATGATGGTGTTGTCGCGCATGCCGCGCTTCTCCAGCGCCTGCACAACATTGCCGATCTGGTCGTCCATCGCCGTGATCATGGCCGAATAGGCGCGGCGCTGCGGATCGGCGACCGATTTGTATTTGTCGAGATAAGCCTGCGGCGCCTGATACGGCGTATGCGGCGCCGTGAACGCCAGATACATGAAGAGCGGCTTCTGCGTGTCGTGCTTGTCGATCAGCCGCACCGCATCCTGCCCGAGCAGGGTTGTGACGTAGCCCTTCTCCTTCAGCGGCTGGTTGTTGCGGTACCAGTCGCGCTGCCCGTGCATTTCATGCGTGAAATAGTCGATCTCCCCGATCAGCGGGCCGTAGTGATAATCGAAGCCGCGCTGTCGTGGCCAATATTCGCGCTTGGCGTGACCGATATGCCATTTGCCGACGATCGCCGTGCTGTAGCCGCTCTCTTTCAGCGCCTGCGGCAACAGGCGCTCGGTGGTCGGCAGGCCGTAGGTCTGATCCGGCAGGATGACAAGCGTCTGCAGTCCGTATCGCATCGGATATCGGCCGGTCAGCAGCGCCGCGCGGGTCGGCGTACACATCGGCTGTGCGTAGAATTGCTCGAGCCGGACGCCGGTCTCGGCGAGCCGGTCGATATTCGGCGTCCTGATGTCGGAGCCGTGGAAGCCGACATCCTTCCATCCGAGATCGTCGGCCAGAATATAGACGATATTCGGCTTGCTGCCCGGCTGCGCGAACGCCGCGACGGGTGCGGCCGCGATCGATGCTGCGGTCAGAAGCCATAATGCAGGTCGTTGCATGGGGTTCTCCCGGTCCTTTGACCGACGGCTATCCAACCAGGCCGCGTCCGGCTACTCAAATTGCGCAACGGACCGATCGCAGAGCCAGGAAAAACTGCGTCATATCAATTGCTTGTGAAATCGGCGCGCTGCGGCTCCAAATCGGCTAGCGTCCGGCCGCACTCTTCCGATCCGCCGCCCCCGCGAACCATGCGCCGAACTGTCGCCCACGCTCCGGCCACCGCGCCCCTGGACGCCTTCCCGCTGATCCGCGCGGATGCGGTCGATACGTTCTGCGACGGCATCACCCGGCTGTTCGCCGATTCCAGCTTCGACGTGTCGGTCGACCGCAAGTCGCATCAGCCTTTTCACGCCAGCGTCAATTTCCGCCGCTTCGGACGTGTCGGACTGATGCACGCGTCCTACGGCGCGCGCATCCGCGCACAATTTTCCGATGTGAAATTCTACACCCAGGGACTTCCGGTGGCCGGTGTGGGAGAACAGGCGACGGCCGGCCGTGCCCATAGCGTTGGCAGCAAGATTGGCGGGGTCTTGTCGCCCGATACGATGATCGGACTCGTTTTCGATGCCGGCTTTGAGCATTACGCCTTCCTGATCGATCCGGATGCCGTGGTCGCAACGCTGACTGCCTTGACCGGTCAGCGCGTCGATACGCCGCCCCGGTTCAGTGGCGTGACCGATTTCCGGACTCCGGCGGCGCGGCGCCTGCGCGAACTCGGTGCGCAATTTGCGCGCCGATCGCACAATGCCGCCGCCATTCCGCTTATCATCTCCGAACTGGAGCAGCGAACGATCGTGATGTTCCTGTTCGCGAACGTCCATGATCATTCGCACCTGCTCGACACCGAACCGCCGGCGGCCGCGCCCTGGCAGGTTCGCCGCGCGGAGGATCATATCGAAGCCAACTGGCACCGACCGATTGCGATCGAGACGTTGAGCGCGCTGTGCGAATGCAGCATGCGCAGCCTGTTCCATCAATTCAGACGCAGCCGTGGCTATTCGCCGATGGAATTCCTGCGCCATGTGCGGCTGCATCGTGCCCGCTTGATGCTGTCGCGTCCCGACGACACCACGTCCGTGACCGATGTCGCTTTTGCATGCGGCTTCGGCAATCTTGGCCACTTCTCGAAATATTTTCGCCATGCGTTCGGCGAGAAGCCATCGGAAACGCTGGCTCGGGGGCGCGGCGGTGACGCTCGCCTGGGTGAGCGAGGCTAGCGCTGGACGGCCGCCGCTTCTGTCACGCGCACGCGGCTGTGGCGCAAGCTATACAGGAAGTAGACGCCAAGACCGATCGCGCCCCAGATCACCAGGCGCAGCCAGGTCGCGCCCGGCAGTCCCAGCATCAGCGCCACCGACGTGATCGCGCCCGCGGGTGCTACGAACCAGATCGCCGGCACTTTGAACGCCCGCGGCATGTCGGGCTGGCGCACCCGCAGCACCAGCACGCCGATGCAGACGATGGCGAATGCCATCAGCGTGCCGATGGAGACCAGTTGCGCCACCATGTTGATCGGCAACGTTCCCGCCAGCGTCATGACGATGGCCGCGATCAACAGCGAACTGACATAGGGCGTACGGAAGCGCGGATGGATCCGCGCGCCCCAGGCCGGCAGCAGCCCGTCGCGCGCCATGGTGAAAAAGATGCGCGCCTGACCGAGCAGCAGGACGAGGATCGCAGAGGTCAGGCCCAGCACGGCGCCGAGCTTCACAAGCGGCTCGAGCCAGGTCAGCCCGGTCGCGTCGATGCCGACGGCGATGGGGTCGGCGACGTTGAGCTTGTCGTAGGGCACGATCCCGGTCAGCACCGCGCTGACCATCACATAGAGGATTGCGCAGATCAGCAGCGATCCGAGAATGCCGATCGGCATGTCGCGGCGCGGATTGGTCGCCTCCTGCGCCGCGGTCGAGATCGCGTCGAAACCGATATAGGCGAAGAACACGATCGCCGCGCCGCGCAGGACGCCGCTCCAGCCGAACACGCCGGGCGCTTCGTTCGGCGGAATGAAATGGCCCTCGGGATTGCCCGCCGTCACCCAGTTGCCGGTGTCGAAATAGAAGGCGCCGGCAACGATGAACAGCACCACGATCGTGACCTTGATCGCGACGATGATATTGTTGACGCGGGAGGATTCGCTGGTGCCGACGATGAGCAAGGCCGTCATCGCGGCAATGATCAGCATGGCCGGGAGATTGACCAGCGCGCCGGTGAAGGACCAGAGTCCGGTCGCCGCATCATAGGCTAGCGGCGAAGCGGCCAGTCGCGGTGAGATCGGCAGGCCGATGTCCTGCATGAAGCTCACGACATAGCCGGACCACCCGATCGCGACCGCGGTGGCGCCGAACGCATATTCGAGGATGAGGTCCCAGCCGATGATCCAGGCGATGAGTTCACCGAGGGTGGCATAGGCATACGTGTAGGCGCTGCCGGCGACCGGCACGCTCGACGCCATCTCGGCGTAGCACAATCCGGCCAGCGCGCAGACGACGGCGCTCATCAGAAACGACAGCGAAGCCGCTGGGCCGGCATTGGTGGCGGCGGCATTGCCGGTCAGGACGAAGATGCCGGCGCCGATGATGCAGCCGACACCGAGCGCGACCAGGCTCGACGCGGACAGCGTGCGCTTCAGTCCGTCGCGGCGGTCGGTGCTCTCGGCCTCGCGTTTCAGCTCGGCAAAGGACTTCGTGGCGAAAAAATCGGTCACGCGGCAACTCCACCCGGCAGCGATGCGAGGCGGCCGCTGCGGCGAAATCGCCTGCGGCCGTCCTATGCGCCCGGTGCGGAACCTATAACCGCCCGCCGTTAATGGGTTCTGGCTGAGCCCTGTCCTCCGACGCACCCTCCTGCATGCATGGCTAACACTTCCCAACTCCGGTCCAATCCGCTACCTCGCTGCCGATAGGGCCAACCCTGCCGGGAGTGCAACCAGTGTCCGTCCAGCAAGAGATCAGGCGCCTGACCGCGCCGGATATTCGCGCCCGCAAGAACGGCGAGCCGATCGTGATGCTGACCTCGTATCACGCCCATACCGCCAGCCTCGTTGACCGGTATTGCGACGTGATCCTGGTCGGAGACTCGCTCGGCATGGTGATGCACGGGCTCGAGACCACCATTCCGGTGACGCTTGACATGATGATCCTGCAGGGTCACGCGGTGATGCGCGGGTCCAAGCGGGCTCTGGTCGTGGTCGACATGCCGTTCGGCAGTTACGAACAATCGAAGGAGCAGGCTTTCGCCTCCTGCGCGCGCGTGCTGAAGGAAACCACCTGCGGCGCGATCAAGCTCGAAGGCGGCGTGCGCATGGCCGAGACCATCCGCTTTCTGGCCGAGCGCGGTGTGCCGGTGATGGCGCATGTCGGCATGACGCCCCAATCGATCAACACGCTGGGCTCGTTCCGCGCGCAGGGTCGCGAGGAAGCCGACTGGGCTCCGATCGAAGCGGATGCCAAGGCGGTGGCGGAGGCGGGGGCGTTCTCGGTGGTGATCGAGGCGGTGGCGGAGCCACTCGCGCGCAAGATCACGAGCGAGATTGCGATCCCGACCATCGGCATCGGCGCGAGCCCGGCCTGTGACGGTCAGGTTCTGGTGCTGGAGGACATGCTCGGCCTGTCGCCGCGCGTGCCGAAATTCGTCAAGCGCTACGGCGATCTCGGCCCCGGCATCGAAGCTGCGATCAAGGGCTATGCGGATGAGGTGCGAAGCCGCGCCTTTCCCGGTCCGGATCATGTCTACGGGATGAAGAAGAAAGGGTAAGGATCGTAGGGCGCAAGACGCGGAGCGGATTGCGCCGTGGACAAGATGTAAGGAGAGTTGTCGCGCATGCTCGACTTGCCGCAGACTGCCGACCGAAGCGCTCTGGAAACACTGATGCTGCGCCTCGCTTCGTGTCTGGCGCCCTGCGCGCTCTTTGCCGCAGCATGCGTGTCGCCGACAGCGCTCCACGCGCAGGACGCCACCACCGTCCGCAGCGCAGTCGATCGCGCTATCCCGCCGCTGATGAAAGAGCATGATGTGCCCGGCCTCGCCGTCGGCGTCACCGCAGGCGGCAAGCAGCACCTCTTCTATTTCGGCGTCGCATCGAAGGACACCGGCGCCCCGGTCAATGCCGACACGCTGTTCGAGATCGGCTCGATCTCGAAGATGTTCACCGCAACGCTGGCCGGCTTTGCGCAGGCGCAGGGCAAGCTCTCGCTCGCTGACCATCCTGGCCAATACATGCCGGCGCTGCGCGGCAGCGCGCTCGACAAAGCGAGCCTGATCAATCTCGGCACCTATTCCGCCGGCCTGCCGCTGCATCTGCCGAACGCCATCAAGACTTTGGCGGAGGCGGAAGCTTTCATGCAAAACCTGAAGATCAAGGCCGGGCCGGGCGGGGTGCGGCTCTATTCCAACCCAAGCATCGGGCTGGTCGGTCACATCGCCGCGCTCGCCATGCAGGGCAACTTCGCCGACCTGATGGAAACGCAATTGCTGCCCAAGCTCGGTGTCAGCGGCTGCTTCATCCGCATTCCGTCGTCGCGGGCGCAGGATTATGCGCAGGGCTACAAGGGCAACACGCCGCGGCGGATGGGGCAGGCGGTGCTCGATGCCGAGGCCTACGGGCTGAAATGCAATGCGTCCGGGCTGCTTAAATTCGTAGAGGACAATATCCGTCCCGACACGCTCGAGCCCACGCTGCGGCGCGCGGTCGAGGCCACCCATGTCGGCTATTTCAAGGTTGGCGGCATGGTGCAGGGATTCGGCTGGGAGCAATATCCTTACCCGGTGCCGCTGAAGCAGCTGCTTGCGGGCAATTCCAACGACATGGTCTTCAAGCCAAATGCCGCGACGCTACTCGATCCGCCGCGCGCGCCGTCCGGGCCGGCGCTGTTCAACAAGACCGGCGGTACGGCCGGCTTCAGCGCCTATGCGGCCTTCGTCCCGGTGCAGCGGGTCGGCATCGTCATTCTGGTGAACAAAAGCATCCCCGCGCCGGCGCGCATCACCGCAGCGCTATCGGTTTTGGACGCACTGGCGCAGGACCGTAGGGCGCAATAGGCGAAGCGCGTTGCGGCGATCGCATCGGCGTCCGATCGGGGCCTGTGTCAGGTCATGAGCTTGTGTTCGCGCAACACCTCGGCTGCGATCCGGTGGGCTTCATTGGCGGCGGGAATGCCGCAATAGAGCGTCAGCAGCAGCAGCACCTCCTGGATCTCTTCTAGTGAGCAACCGTTCTTCACCGCCCCGTTGAGATGGACGCGCAATTCGTTCATGTGGCCGGACGCCGCCATCATCGCGACCATGACCAGCGACTTCATCTCCGGCTTCAGTGCGGTCCGGCTCCACACGTCACCGTACGAATAGGAGTTGATGATATGTTGCAGCGGCTTGCCCAGTTCGCCGAAGGCCGCCATGCGCTTCTCGACGGCGTCGCGGCCGAACATCTCGGTGCGCAGTTTAAGGCCGCGTTGGTATTGCTCGTCGCCGTCCATGTCCGCTCCTTGCTCGCGGTTGATCCGATCATCGGAGACTGCGTATAGAAAGGCTGCGACTTTTACCACATCCCCGGCGTACCGACGCGAGTCCTGCCATGATCAATGCCGCCGTCATCGGCCTCGGACGCTGGGGCCGCAACATCGTCGAGTCCGTTCAGGGGAAAAGTCGGCGGTTGCGGTTCGTGCGTGGCGTGGACAGCAATCCGGATGCCGTTGCCGATTTCGCCAGAGCCAACCGCCTGACCTTGTCGCGCGACTTTGCCGACGTCATCGGTGATCCCGGCATCGATGCGATTTTTCTCGCCACGCCGCATTCGCTCCATGTCGAGCAGGTCGAGGCGGTGGCGGCTGCGGGCAAACCGGTCTGGTCCGAAAAGCCGCTGGCGCTGACCAGGCGCGAGGCCGAGCGCGCAATTTTGGCCTGCTCCAAGGCCGGCGTTCCGTTTGCGCTGGGCAACAACAAGCGCTGCTTTCCCGCCATGCTGGAGCTCAAGAAGCTGGTCGCGACCGGCGCGCTGGGCGACGTCCTGCATGTCGAAGGCCATTTCACCAACGAACATTCGACCCGCGTCACCGGCGGATGGCGCGACGATCCGGATGTCTCGCCCGGTGGCGGGATGACCGGCGCTGGGTTGCATGTGATCGACGCGCTGGTCAATCTCGGCGGTCCGATCGCCACCGTTGACGCCAGATTGTTCTCCCGCAAGCCGCCGCCGGATCCGCGCGATGTCGCCGCCGCCTTCGTTGAGTTCGAAAGCGGTGCGACCGGACAGGTCGCGACGGTGCGTGCCGGTCCGATCTTCTGGCGCGTTCATGTCTTCGGGACCGGCGGCTGGGCCGAGGCGCGCGGCGAAACGACGATCACCGTCGCGCCGATCGGGCAACAGCCGGTGACCCGAGAGCTTCCGGCAGCCGACTCCCTCGCGGTCCTGATCGAAGCATTTGCCGACACGATCGAGACCGGATCGCCGTTTCCGGTGCCGACCGGAGAGATGCTCGACGTGGCCGGCGCGTTCGAGGCGACTATTCAATCGATAAGGACCGGTGCACCCGTGTCGGTGACCAGAAGCTAGCGCGACGTTACTGTTGCTGAATGCCTGCGGCCTCGCGGGTCTTGGCGAAGCTTTGGTATTGATTGGTCAGGAACGTACCAAACTCCGCCGGTGTCGAGCTTTTGACGACGACGCCCGCGCGTTCGAGCCGTACCTTCACATCCGGATCCGCGAGCGACTCGTTGAGCACCGCATTCAACTTGGCGACGATTGGGGCAGGGATGCCTTTCGGCCCGAACATGCCGTACCAGGTGGTGACGTCATAGCCGGGCACGAGCCCGGATTCGACCGCGGTCGGCACTTTCGGCATGGCCGGGAAGCGTTCCGCGCCGGTCACGGCCAGGGCTTTGAGCTGGCCGGACTCAACCTGCTGCAACACCGCCGAGACCGTATCGAAAAGAATATCGGCATGTTTGCCGACCACGGCATTCATTGCCTCCGGTGTGGTCTTGAACGGCACGTGCAGCAGTTCGACCCCTGCGGCCTGTTTGAACATCTCGCCGGCGAAATGCTGGGTTGCGGCAAAGCCCGGGCTCGCGAAAACCACCTTGTTCGGGTCGGCCTTGGCGACGGCGATCAGCTCCTTCACGTTGTTCGCTGGAAAGTCGGGCCGGGCGACGATGGCAAGGCTTGCAGTCGCGACCATGCCGATCGGCGTGAAGGCGGTCAGAGTGTCATAGCGCATCTGCTTGCGCGTCACCGCGGCGATGACCTGTCCGGCGGTCATCAGGGCGATCGTGTATCCGTCCGGCGCGGCATTCGCGACGAATTCGTTGCCGAGAATGCCTCCGGCGCCCGGTTTGTTCTCGACCACCACCGGCTTGCCAAGCTTATTCTGCATGTACTCGGCAAGGATGCGTCCGACGATGTCGGTGCCGCCGCCCGGACCGAACGGGATGATCATTTTGATTGGCTGGGTCGGAAAATCCTGCGCAGCCGCGGGCGCGGAAAAACCAAAGACGCACAGCATCGCTGCAGCGAGAGCGCGATTGAGCATGGATCCTCCTCGCGCCTCGTTCCGGTCGAGGGTTTATCCCTTGCTACCGCGACGGCGCACTTCGTTGATGATCGCGCTGTTGTCCAGTTCGGCTTCTCCGGCCCGTACGCAGGCTTCGAGAACGCCGGCATGGACTTCCAGCATCGACAATGTTTGCCCGGCGGACGCTGCCTGGTCCAGCATTAAATGGCAGTCCTTCAGCGTCTGTTTCACGCGGCCCTCGGGTGAGAAGTCGCCGCGCAACATCTTTGGTCCCTTCGTCTCCATCACCTGCGAATAGGAGGCCGAACCTTTGGCCACCTCCAGAAACGCTTCGGGATCGAGACCGAGTTTTTCGGCAAAGACCAGGCCCTCGGCGAGTGCAAGACGATTCAACCCGAGAATGAGATTGACCGCCAGTTTGGCGCGGCCGCCATCGCCGGCTTTGCCGATATGAAAGCTGCGCGCGAACAGCGCTCGGAAAATGTCGGTAAGAGCGGCAGCGATGTCGGGGTCGCCGCCGATCAGCGCGACGCCGTCGCCCCGCCTGACCTGTTCGCTGGTGCCGGAAACCGGCACGTCGAGAAAGCGGATGCCATGTTCGGCAACCCGCGCCGCGAGCGCAGCGATGCGATCGGGATCGGCTGTGGTCGTGCAGACGATGGTCACATCCGGTGTCTGCTCGCGGACCGGAAGAATGTACGTGTCGACGACATCCTCGACCTGGTCTGTCGAAAATACAGCGAGCAGGATACAGCGGGATGGCGTGGCCAGCATTGCCGCGATGTTGTCTTCGGAAACGCCGCCGATCTCCTCAAGCCGTGTCCGGCGGGCCGGGTCGATGTCGAAGCCCCGGACCGGGATGCCCGCGGCGATAAGGCGCGCGGCATAGACCTCGCCCATCAGCCCAAAACCGATGATTGAAACGGGGAGGGATGTCATCTGGATGCTTTCCCGAATGCGGCTCTTGCGAACGTGAATTCTTTAGCGCGGATCGAACGGCGGCGCACTTTCCATTCGTCGTCCAGTTTGATACGCGCTGGTGTGTAGGGACCGCGGTCCTGTGCCGGAGTTGAGAAGCGTGAAGCCCGCTAACACCCTTATCATCATGTCCGATGAGCATCAGGCGCGGGCGATGGGTTGTGCCGGACATCCCTTCGTGCGAACTCCAAATCTGGATCGATTAGCTGCCCGCGGTACGCGCTTTACCAATGCCGTCACGCCGAGCCCGATCTGCGTTCCCGCCCGCGCGGCATTTGCGACAGGTCAGTACGTGAACCGCACCGGTTACTGGGACAATTCCATCGCCTACGATGGCCGAGTGCGTGGCTGGGGGCACGCGCTCCAGGATGCGTCAATTCCGGTCGAGTCGATAGGCAAGCTCCATTATCAGAAAGCTGACCTGCCGACCGGATTCGATCGCGAACACATTCCGATGCATCTTTACAAGGGCGTGGGAATGGTCTGGGCATCGATCCGCGACCCACTGCCGACCAGGCGCCCTACCAACAAGCGAATGCTCGGGGATTATATCGGGCCGGGAGAATCCGATTATACGCGCTACGATGGCGCAGTCACCGATCTCGCGATCGAATGGCTTACGAAAAGGGGCGCGACCCTGACTCAGCCGTGGTGCCTCTATGTCGGTCTCGTTGCGCCGCATTTTCCGCTCGTTGCGCCGCAGGAATTCTTCGATCTCTATCCGCCGGATACCATGCCCGAGGCGAAGCTGCTCCCGCGCAACGGCCATTCGCTTCATCCGTGGATACAGGATCACGAGACGTTCTGGAGTCAGGACGAGACGTTGAAGGATGACGCGGAGCGGCGCACCGCCATGTCGGCCTATTACGGCCTCGTCTCATGGCTCGATTCGAATGTCGGGCGAGTGATTGGCGCGATCGAGCGAGCAGGGCTGTTGGATGAAACGCGCGTGATCTATGCCTCGGACCACGGCGACAACCTTGGCGCTCGCGGACAATGGGGAAAGTCCAATCTCTATCGCGAATCCGTTGACGTGCCTTTGATCATGGCAGGACCGGGGATTGGTTCTGGCGTCTGCGAGACGCCAGTCAGTCTCATCGATCTGTCGGTGACAATCATCGATTCCGTAGGCCTCAACCCGGCGCAGGCGGTTCCAGACGCTCAGGGCCGCTCGCTATTCCAGATTGCCTCAAAGCCTGCTGATCCCGAACGCGTGGTCTTCAGTGAATATCATGCCGTTGGATCGAACACAGCCGCTTTCATGGTGCGAAAGGGGCGATGGAAGTATCATCATTACGTTCGCCACGCGCCGGAGTTGTTCGATCTCGACACTGATCCGGAGGAGACGACCAATCTCGCGCCGCTGGCTCGATATTCCGAAATCGTTGCGGACATGAAACGGCAGCTAGCTGCGATTTGCGATCCTGATGATGTTGACCGTAGGGCCAAGCGGGATCAAGCTGCCTTGATTGACCGTCTTGGTGGTCTGGACGCTGTGTTCGAACTTGGTAAGGGGGCTGCGAGCGGAACGCCGGCCCCGAATGGCGCAGCGGCTGGTCAACCGCGCGCGTGAGGAGTTGTTGCGTATGAAACGCCGGGATTTTCTGAAAGGCGCCATCGCCGGTTCATCGATCATTGCGTCGCCGGCGCTTCGGTCGCACGCGTTCGCGCAGGAGAGCAATTGGCCGAAAGAACGAACGATCAGATGGCTGATTGGGCTCCCGCCCGCCGGCACGACCGACCCGTTGACGCGAGCGATCGCGGCGCAACTGTCCGAGCGGCTCGGCCAGAAGATCGTGATCGAGAACAAGACCGGTGGTCTGCAAACGATTGCGACACGTGAGGTCACCAATTCGTCCGCGGATGGTTACACACTTCTCAGTCTTGGCGGGCCTCAGGTTTATGCCGACAAGACGGTGCCCGTTATCGGCCGTGGCCTCGATCCGGTCATCAGGATGGTGACGCAGCCGATGATCATTGCGGGAATTGCGAGCCGTCCGACACCTGACCTGAAAGCTGTGATAGCGGCAGCCAAGGCGAAGCCTGAGGATTGGAGCTACGCAACCGCGGGCTACGGTTCATCGCATCATGTGGCGGGGGAACTGCTCAATGCGGTCGCCGGGACCAAGATTCTGCACGTCGCATACCGCGGCGGTGGCGCCGCGATTCAGGATGCGATGGCGGGCCACGTGCCATTAATCGTCATCGGGGCGGGCCCGGTTATCCCGCATATAGCCGCTGGGAAAATGCGGGGTTACGCATTGACCACGTCCAAACGCATATCTTCCCTTCCGGACGTTCCGACGATGCAGGAGTTGGGCTTCGCGGACTTCGACCTCGCGCAATGGCATGGCGTCGCTATCAAGGCGGGCACGCCGCGTGCCATTACCGATCGGTTCAATTCGGAGATGAAGGCGATCCTCGCGACCCCTGAACTGGGAAAGCTGATGGATTCGCTTGGCGCCGAGAATGGGGCCGGTTCGCCCGAAGACTGGGGCGCGTTTTACGCGGCTGACATCGCAAAATACGAAACCCTGATGAAAAAGCTCGATATCAAGATTGAGTAAACTTGAATCGTGCATTTTGCTGTCGCGGCGGGGATGCTCGCCAATCATGGCGCGCGATATCGCCCGACAGCGTTTTGAGCGCGCATCGTGTTGAGATATGCTGGCGGGAATCACAGCATCACGATTCATCCCGTGTCCGGACGCCCATGACCTTCATCGCCGATTACATGAAAGCGATCGATATTCTTGCGCTGGTCGCCGTGGTGGCCATCGGTGCGGCCTCGTTCGCGCGGACCGGCGTGGTCTGGCTTTTGGGCACGGCGATCGTTCTGGGGATCTGGTGCGCAAGCCGGATTTTTGGATGGTTTCCGTGATTGGCCAAGCGTTGATGCGAGCTGGGCTGTCGTTTCGAATGATGCGCGACACAAGGAAGTGAGAATGACGACAATGCGAAAAGCTGTACTCGCCGCGGTGGTGTCATCGATTGTCGCTTGCGGATCGACAGCTGCATCCGCTGCGTTTGTCTGTCCGGTCAAAACGCCCGGCGCCAACGCCGCCCAGGATCAGATGATCGCCAAGGCGATACCGGCAGGCGATGCGCTCGACGAGGTGACCAAGCTGAATGCAGCGGTCGGCGACCTGCGTGCGAAGGGCATCTCCAGTGCGATTGTCGTCGACAGCCTGATCGCGTCCTATTGTCCCACGGTCGCGCGCAACACCGCGCTGAGCGATGACCAGAAGCGCGCGCGGGTGGCGCGCTTTGCGTCCCGGATCGTGCGGGTCGTCTATGCCCTCGACAGCGCCGACGCGGTGATCCTCGACGTGCCGTTCCGGCCGGCGGCGATCGATGCGATCAATGCGAAGGCGGCGGCCGAGCGGATCTCCCCGGAAGCCTGGGTGGCGAACGCCATTGATCGGGACCTGAAGGCGGCGCGATAGCGGCCGGGCGGCACCGGACTTTAGGAGCAGCGCGTTAGCCCGGCGAGCATGCGGGGAACAGGCCGCTCGGCGGCGCTCCGTGCCATGCTCGCGGCCGAGGAACCATGTTTTTACGACGGTTAACGGCCGGGGCGTGCGGATTTTGCCTTGCCCGCGCCATATCGCTGATTTACGCGACTGCGGTCGAGCCGGTATAGAAGCGGGCTCAATGACGCCCCGGGGGCAAGCGCTTGGCCGATATCTTTAACGAAGTCGATGAGGAAGTCCGCCGCGAGCGGATGAAACGGATGTGGGACCAATATGGTCTCTACATCCTCATCCTGGTGGTTTTGTTCGTCGCCGGCATCGCCGGCTGGCGCGGCTGGGAATACTATCAAAATCAAAGGGCTGCGGAGTTCGGCGCACAATTCGAGGCAGCGTCCGCGCTGGCCGAGGCCGGGAAACTCGCCGAAGCCGAGAAGGATTTCGCCCGGATTTCCGCGGACGGCAACCGCGGGTATCGCGTGCTCGCCCGCCTGCGCGAGGCCGAAGCGATCAGCGCCCGCGACCGCAACGCCGCCGTCTCCCAATTCGACGCGATTGCCGCCGATACCAGCTTCGATCAGCGGTTCCGCGACCTCGCGGCAATCCGGTCCGGGCTGCTGCTGGTCGACACCGCGTCGCTCCCAGACATGGAAAAGCGTCTCGAAGCCGTCGCTGCAACAGGCCGCCCGTTCCGCCATACCGCGCGTGAATTGCTGGCTCTTTCGGCCTTCCGGGCCGGTGACCCGAAGGCTCTGCAGCGCTGGGCTGACCTGATCGCCGGCGACGCGGAAAGCCCGGCACAGATGCGCGCGCGGGTCGAGTCGCTGACGCTTCTGTCAGGCCTCGCGAAGGGGTAGCGCGATGGCCGCTCCGCGCCGATGCATGCTCGTACTGGCCGCGATCGGTTTCGCGTTCGGCCTGTCCGGCTGTGCGAGCGGCGAGCTGGAACTGGACCCCGCATACTGGTTCCCGGACGGGAAGAAGAAGCTTCCCGGCGAGCGCCGTGAGGTGTTCCCGGGCGGCGTGCCGGGCGTAACGCAAGGCGTTCCGCCGGAATTGATCCGGGGGAATCCCGACAATCCGACCAATCTGCCCGAACAGGCGCTGGCGCCGGCTCAGCAGCAGCAGCCCGCGGCGCAGGAAAAGCCGCGTCCGCAGCCGAAGAAAGTCGCGCGGCCGAGGCCTGCTCCGCCGCCCGAGCCGGAAGCGGACGCACAGCCGGCCCCCCGAACGGCCGCGCCGCGCCCAGCGCAGCAGCCGCAACAACAGCAGCCGTCCGGGGCCTGGCCGGCGCCGCAGGCTCAGCAGCAGCAACCCCAGCAACAACAGGCTCCCGCTGCCGGCGCCTGGCCGGCGCCGCCGGCATCCGGCACCTTCACCCGCTGAGCCGTGCGCGCTTTCCAGCGCGGGTCGCGCTAGGATCGCCCCATGATTCCAAAAGTCGTGATTGTCGGCCGGCCCAATGTCGGCAAATCGACGCTGTTTAACCGCCTGGTCGGGCGGCGGCTGGCGCTGGTCGACGACCAGCCCGGCGTCACCCGCGACCGGCGTGAAGGCGTTGGAAAGCTTGGCGATCTGGACTTCACCCTGGTCGACACCGCGGGCCTGGAGGAGGCCGCGCCGCAAAGCCTGTCCGGCCGGATGCAGGCGCAGACCCGCACCGCGATCGCGGAAGCCGACGCGATCCTGTTCATCATCGATTCCCGCGCCGGATTATTGCCGGCGGATCAAGCCTTTGCCGAACTGGTACGCCGGTCCGGCAAGCCCGCGATCCTGGTCGCCAACAAGGCTGAGGGCCGGGCCGGCGCCGCCGGCGCGCTGGAAGCCTATGAACTCGGCTTCGGCGAACCGGTCGCGGTGTCGGCCGAACACGGCGAAGGTCTGTCTGATCTGTACGATGCGCTGCAGACGGTCTTGGATGATTGGCATTCTTCGGCCGGGACGTCGGGCGCCGACGCTGACGACGACCAGTCTCTCGCCCGCCCGGTCCGGGTCGCGGTGGTCGGCCGGCCGAATGCCGGTAAGTCGACGCTGGTGAACCGGCTGCTCGGCGAGGAGCGCCTGCTCACCGGACCGGAAGCCGGTATCACCCGCGACACCATCTCTGTGCCTCTCACCTGGGAGGGGCATCACTTTCTTTTCCACGACACCGCCGGCATGCGGCGGAAGTCGCGCATCGACGAGAAGGTGGAGAAGCTCGCGGTCTCCGACGCGCTGGAGGCGATCCGCTTCGCCGAGGTGGTGATCGTGCTGATGGATGCGGAGCGTCCGTTCGAAGAGCAGGACATGCGCATCGCCGACCTGGTCGAGCGCGAGGGCCGCGCGCTGGTCATCGGCATGAACAAGTGGGACCTGAAGGGCGCCGCGCGCGGCTCCGCCGGCAAGCTGCGCTCCGAAGTCGATCACTGGCTGCCGCAGGTGAAGGGCGTGCCGATCGTGGCGCTGTCGGGACAGAGCGGGGAAGGGCTCGACCGGCTGATGCGCGCGGTGCTCGATGCCTATGCGGTCTGGAACAAGCGCGTGCCGACCGCCGCGCTCAATCGCTGGTTCGAGGACACCATCGCCTCGCATCCGCCGCCCGCGGTGTCGGGCCGCCGCCTGAAGCTCAACTACATCACCCAGACCAAAGCCCGCCCGCCGAGCTTCGTGATCTTCTGCACCCGCGCCGACGCGGTGCCTGAGCAATATCTGCGCTATCTCACCAACGGCCTGCGCGAAGCCTTCGATCTGCCCGGCACGCCGATCCGGATCACGCTGCGCGAGAAGGTCAACCCGTATGCGGGACGGAAGACGCGGCAGAGATGAGGGTGGCGCCACGAGGGTCAAATGCACCGATTACGCGTAAAGGACAAACGTCAGGATGACCGTCATCCCGCCGGACCGCATGATCGTCGAAGAGGATGCGTCCAACGGTCCGTGCGGCCCGCATCTGACGCAATGGATCAGCGAAGCCGGCGGCCTGACGCAGTTCGGCGCTCTGATCCAGACGCTTCCGCCGGGGTCGCGGTCCTCGATCAAGCATTGGCATCGTGCCGAAGACGAAATGATCTACGTGCTGGAAGGGCAGGTCACGCTGATCGAAGGCGAGACCGAAACGCTACTGAAGCCGGGCGATGCCGCGACGTTCCGCGCCGGTGAACCGATCGGACATTGCCTCGAAAACCGAAGTGATGCGCCGACGCGCTGTCTCGTGGTCGGAACGCGCGCGGCGGTCGATACCATCACCTATCCGGATCACGACCGGGTCTGTTACCGCGACCGGTCATTGCCGGACGACATCTGGACAAACGGGCGCGGAGAGCCGGCGCAAAGTCCGTACCGGTAGCCGGACGCAGTGAGCGAGGTCGTGCACGAGCAAGCGTCAGCGCGGACGCGAGCGTCCCGTATCGGACCCTAACGATTGCGCGTCCTCGCAGGCCGGCGTGCGCGGACGGCCGGAGCAGTTTTCGCGGATCCGCGCTCTCGCAAATCCGGGACCGTCACGCCCGCGTTCGCAACCTCGCGGATCAGCTGCATCACCGTCTGACAGGCGAGCGTGGTCTTGCCGCGGGGAGACATCGCAAGCGCGACATGACGGGTTACGGTCGGCGCGACAATGCGCGACGCCTGCAAGGGCAGGGTGCGCGAAGCGCCGGCAACCGCAAGCGGCCCCAGCAATGCATAGACGCCGCCCTGCGCGACGATGTTCGTCTGCATGCTGAGCGAATCCGCTTCCAGCACCACGTTCAGCGAGACCTGCCGCTCCAGCGCAAGCTCCTCCAGCTGATTGCGCCAAGCGCTCGGGCGGCAGAACGAGACCAGCGGCAATTCGTGCAGCGACGAAAACTCGACGCTGGCCTGCGCCGTCAGCTTGTCGCCAGCGGCGCTGACCAGATAGGTCGGCGCAGCAAACAGATATGTGTCGCCGTTTTTCGGCACCGGGCTGGTGCGGAAGAGGATAGCGAGATCGACACTGCCTTCGTCGAGCCAGGTTTCGAGTTGCGCGCCCTGACCTTCGCGCACCGCGACCTGGACTTGCGGATATTGCCGCTTCAGCCGGGCGAACACCGTGGTGAGCAAGGGATGCGCGGTGGAGGGCAGGCTGCCGATCCGGACGCGGCCGATCGGCGTTCCCGCGGCAGTGCGAATGTCGCTGGCCAGCTCGTCCGTCGTGGCAATCCATGCGCGGATGCGTGGCGCGATGCGCTCGCCCAATTCAGTCAGCTGCACGCCGCGGCCGGTCCGCCGGAACAGGCGGCCGCCGCATTCCTGCTCAAGCTCACCGATGAGCCGGCTGATTTGCGGCTGGCTGGTGCCATACGTCGCCGCGACCTTGCTGAGGCTACCGAACTCGGCCGCATCGATGAAAATCTTCCAGGTCGCCGGGTCCATTGCGCCGCTCCAGAAATACAAAATCAGTATATCTGAAAGAATGGATTTGCGTCTTCTGGAATATCGAATTGGGCCGTAGGGTTTCTTCGCAAGCCGCCGCACGGCCGGGACGGCAACCAGCCCGGTCAAGGCGCCAACCAATTCGCAACAGGAGGAACCGCCATGAAAGCACTCGACCTGAGAGGCCTCGTCCCCGCGCCTGTCACCCCGTTCACCCGCGATGGCGCGGTGGATCATGTCGCGATCAAGCGGCTCGGTGCCTGGCTCGGCAGCTTCAAGGATGTGAAGGGGCTCACTGTTCTCGGCCATGCCGGCGAGGGCACGTTCATGACGCAGGATGAGCAGGCCGCCGTCATCGAGAGCTTTGTCCAGTCTACCAACGGCCGTGTACCGGTGATCGCCGGTATCACGCTCGAAGGCACCAAGGTCGCGGCTGCAGAAGCCAAGCGCGCGGTGAAGGCAGGCGCGCAGGCTGGGCTCGTCTATCCGTCACACGGCTGGCTGCGTTTCGGCTACCAGAAGGGCGCGCCGCAGGATCGCTATCGCGCGATCTATGAAGAGAGCGGCCTTCCTCTGATCCTGTTCCAGTATCCCGACGCGACCAAGGCCACCTACAATCTCGAAACGCAGCTCGATATCGCTGCGCAGCCGGGCGTGTTTGCGATGAAGAACGGCGTGCGCAACATGCGCCGCTGGGATACCGAAATCCCGGTGATCCGCAGGGAGCGTCCGGATCTCCAGATCCTCACCTGCCATGACGAGTATCTGTTGCACACCATGTTCGATGTGGACGGAGCGCTGGTCGGCTATGGCAGCCTGACGCCGGAGCCGCTGATCGAGATGATCCATGCGGGCAAGGTCAAGGATTACAAGCGCGCCCGCGCGATCCACGACCAGCTCCTCCCGGTCACCCGCACGGTCTATCATCGCGGATCGCATATGGAGGGTACGGTGGCGCTCAAGCACGGGCTGGTCACGCGCGGCATTCTCGAACACGCGACCGTTCGTTCGCCGTTGCTGCCGCTCGAGCCCGGCGCGGAAATCGAAATCGCCGACGCGCTTCGTTCGGCGGGACTTGTTACCGACAAGGCGGCCTGAAGACGACCCCAAGGCGCCGCAAAGAGCGCCGGTAAGGATTTCGCTGGCATGGCATCCATGGATGCCGTGCCGGCAACTCCGATCCCACAATAATTTTCACAAGGGAGGACAGCATGATTTCACGCCGAAACTTTCTGTGCGCAACCGCAGCTTTCGCCGGCACGACTGCGATCGGCCCGACGGTGCTGGCGCAGCCCGACAAATTTCCAAGCCGCCCGATCCGGATCATCGTTCCGTTCGCCGCGGGTGGAGGCGTCGACGTGTACGCCCGCCTGCTGGCAGAAAAGATGGCGCAGCAGACCGGGGCGGTGTTCGTGATCGACAACCGGCCGGGCGGCAATGCGATCATTGGCGGCAATGCCGTCAAGACCGCAGCGGCCGATGGGTATACCATGCTGTTCTCCGCTGCCACGCATGTGATGGCGCGTCACGTCCTCAAGAATGCTCCGTACGATCCGCTGTCGGATTTTGCCGCGATCGCCCGTGTCGGGGAGGCGCCGATGCTTCTGGTCATGGCACCGGACCGCAAGCCCGCAACCGTCGGCGAACTGATCGCCGCCATCAAGAAAGATCAGCGTCAATGGACCTTCGGCACCGCCAATCTCGGTGCGCCGGGACATCTGGCGACACTCGCCTTCAATCAGTCGGCCGGACTCGACACGCAAATCGTGGCGTATCGCGGAACGGCACCAGCACTTAACGATGTCGCAGGCGGCCATATCCAGCTTCTGATCGATCCGGTGCTGGCGTTGCTGCCGATGGCCCGCGACAAGAAGGTCACCGGTCT
>CAZXJZ010000030.1:0-33274 GCA_964641065.1 uncultured Hyphomicrobiales bacterium
GCGGGGGGACGAAATGCGGGCGATTGCAATCAGACCAGAAGACCGGAGCGCGTTCGGCGGCCTGATCGCCGACATGCACCGCTTGAGGGCGAGGGTCTTTGGCGGACGGCTGGGTTGGGATGTCGAGATTGAGGACGGTGTGGAGACCGACGGTTTCGACCAGTTGAACCCGGTCTACATCCTCGCGGTCGCCGAGCGGGGGCCGGTGCTGGGGTGTGCCCGGCTCCTGCCGGCGACCGGCCCAACGATGCTGAGCGACGCTTTCCCGCAGCTCCTGGCCGGTGGGCGGCTCGACGCCCATCCACGGATGATTGAAAGCTCGCGCTTCTGCGTCGACACCGGCGCGGTCGAGGCGGCGACGGCGCGCGGCCTGCACCGCGCCACCCTAACGCTGTTCGCGGCCATCATCGAATGGTCGATGGGGGCGGGCTACCGGGAGATCGTCACCGCGACCGATGTGCGTTTCGAGCGGCTGCTGAACCGGGCGCGCTGGCCGATGCGGCGCCTCGGCGAGCCGCGGATGATCGGCGAGACGCTGAGCGTCGCCGGCGCACTTCCGGCCGATGACGCGAGCTTCGTCCCAGTGCGCCCGCCGGGCTACCGCTCTGACCTCGGCGGTCTCCGCCGCTCGGCGGCGTAGGGGAGGGGGCTCCGTGCAACTGCGCTCTCATCCGCGTCTCGTCCGTAAGCTTCAAGAGGCGCTCGGCGACACGATCTGCACGGCGCTCGACGATCCGAGCGTCGTCGAGGTCATGTGCAATCCCGACGGGCATCTGTTTGTCGAGCGCCTCGGGCAGGGCATCGCGCGCGTTGGCCAGATGAGCAATGCCGCGGCCGAGATCATCATCGGCAGTGTCGCGCATGCGCTCAACTCCGAGGTCGACGACGAGCGACCGATCGTGTCCGGCGAGTTGCCGATCGGCGCTCACCGCTTTGAGGGATTGTTGCCCCCGGTCGTGTCCGCACCGGCCTTTGCGATCCGCCGGCGCGCCTCGCAAGTGATCCCGCTCAGCGCCTATGTGCGCGACCGGATCATGACGGAGCCGCAGGCGCGCATGATCCGCAACGCCGTGACGTCTCGGATGAACATCGTGATCTCCGGCGGCACCGGTTCCGGCAAAACGACGCTCACCAACGCGGTCATCGCCGAGATGGTCGCCTCCGCGCCCGACCATCGCATCGTCATCCTCGAGGACACGGCCGAGTTGCAATGTGTCGCCGACAATGCGGTCGCGCTGCATACGACCGATACGGTCGACATGGGCCGGCTGTTGAAGTCGACGATGCGGCTACGTCCGGACCGCATCGTCGTCGGCGAGGTCCGCGACGGCGCCGCGCTCACGCTGCTGAAAGCGTGGAACACCGGCCACCCGGGCGGCATCACCACGATCCACGCAAATACGGCGCAGTCGGCGCTCACGCGCCTCGAGCAACTCACGGCCGAAGCGAGCCAGCAACCGATGCAGGCGGTGATCGGCGAAGCCGTCGACCTCATCGTCTCGATCGAAAAGACCGCGCGCGGCCGCGTCGTGCGCGACATCCTTCACGTCGAGGGCTTCGCGCGCGGCGAATATCGAATCCAATCCTGCCGGGAGGAGGAGCAACGTGTCGCTTGAACGTCGCCTTGGGCTTGGTCTCGTCACATGCGTCGCGTTGGTGGTCGCTGCGCAACCCGCATTGGCGGGCGGGGGAGGGGGCCTGCCTTGGGAGGGCCCGCTCCAGCAAATCCAGCAATCGATCACCGGCCCGGTCGCGGGCTTCATTGCGCTGGCGGCCGTCGCGGTTGCTGGCGGCATGCTGATCTTCGGCGGTGAGCTGAACGATTTCGCGCGGCGGCTCATGTACGTCGTGCTGGTCGCCGGCATTCTACTCGGCGCGACGCAGATCGTCGGCTTATTCGGCGCATCCGGCGCATCGATCGGCACCGTCGAGGCCAGCGAGCAGGAGGAACTGCCGCATGGTTGAGGCGTTCTCCAGTCTTCACCACTCGCGGATCCACCGGGCGCTGTCGCGGCCGAACCTGCTGCTCGGTGCCGACCGGGAGCTCGTGCTGCTCACCGGCCTCGCGGCTGTGATCCTGATCTTCGTCGTCCTGACCTGGTTCTCCACCTTGATGGGACTTGCCGTCTGGACCGGCGTCGTCGGTATCTTGCGCATGATGGCGAAGGCCGATCCGATGATGCGGCACGTCTATTTGCGACACATTCGCTACCGGCCGCACTATCGGCCGACGTCCACGCCCTGGCGCAAGTACTGAGGTCGGCGATGGTGGCGTTGCGTGACTTTCGACATAGCGGACCGTCTTTCGCGGATCTCCTTCCCTATGCCGGCCTGATCGCGCCTGGTGTCGTGCTGCTGAAGGACGGTTCGCTGATGGCGGGCTGGTATTTCGCGGGGCCAGACAGCGAAAGCTCGACCGATGTGGAGCGCAACGAGGTCTCGCGGCTGATCAACGCGGTGCTCGCACGGCTCGGCTCGGGATGGATGATTCAGGTCGAGGCGGTGCGCGTGCCGGCACAGGCCTATCCCGCGCGCGAGGACTGCCACTTTCCTGATCCGGTGACACGAGCGATCGACAACGAGCGCCGCCGGCGCTTCGAAGCCAACGCTGGGCATTTCGAGAGCGAGCATGCGCTCATCCTCACCTACCGCCCGCCGGAGCGGCGTAAGTCGGGCTTGTCGCGCTATGTCTATTCCGATGACGAGAGCCGATCGACATCCTTCGCCGACAAGACGCTCGACACCTTCCTGACGTCGATCCGCGAGGTCGAGCAATATCTCGGCAACGTGCTGTCGATCCGGCGGATGCAAACGCAGGAGGTCGAGGACGACGGCAGCGTGCGCCGCGCGCGCTATGACGAGCTGTTTCAGTTCGTGCGCTTCTGCATCACCGGCGAGAACCATCCGATCCGGCTGCCCGAGATCCCGATGTATCTCGACTTCGTGGTGACGGCCGAATTCCACCACGGCCTGTCGCCGATGGTTGACGATCGCTATCTCGCCGTCATCGGCATCGATGGCTTTCCAGCCGAGAGCTGGCCTGGCATTCTCAACGCGCTGGACCTCATGCCGCTGACCTACCGTTGGTCGAGCCGCTTCATGTTCCTCGACGACCAGGAGGCACGCGTCCGTCTCGAGCGCACGCGCAAGAAATGGCAGCAGAAGGTGCGGCCGTTCTTCGACCAGCTCTTTCAGACGAATTCGCGATCGATCGATCAGGACGCCGCCTTGATGGTCGCCGAAACCGAAGACGCGATCGGCCAGGCATCGTCCGGCCTCGTGGCTTATGGCTATTACACGCCGGTCGTCGTCATTTTCGACAGCGAGGAGCCGCGCTTGCGGGAGAAGGCCGAGGCGGTGCGGCGCCTCATCCAGGCGGAAGGCTTCGGCGCACGCATCGAGACTCTGAACGCGACGGAAGCCTTTCTCGGCTCACTGCCCGGAAACTGGTACGCCAACATTCGCGAGCCGCTCATCAGCACGCGCAACCTCGCGGACCTCATCCCGCTCAACGCGGTCTGGTCCGGCAGCCCGACCGCACCCTGCCCGTTCTATCCGCCGGGCGCACCGCCGCTGATGCAGGTCGCCTCAGGCTCCACCCCTTTTCGGCTGAATCTTCATGTCGATGACGTCGGCCATACCTTGGTGTTCGGGCCGACAGGGTCGGGGAAATCGACGCTGCTCGCACTGATCGCGGCGCAGTTTCGGCGTTATGCCGGCGCGCTGCTTTTTTGCTTCGACAAGGGGCGGTCGATGCTTCCGCTGACGGTGGCTGCGGGCGGCGACCATTACGATGTTGGCGCAGGGGAGGGCCTGTCGTTCTGCCCGCTCGCGGAGCTCGAGGACGATACGGATCGTGCCTGGGCGGCCGAGTGGATCGAGACGCTGGTGGCGTTGCAGGGCGTCAAGGTGACGCCGGATCACCGCAACGCCATCGCGCGGCAGATCGCGCTGATGGTGAATGCACGCGGACGTTCGTTGTCGGATTTCGTGTCCGGCGTTCAGCTTCGCGAGATCAAGGACGCGCTGCATTCCTACACGGTCGACGGGCCGATGGGTCATCTGCTCGATGCCGAGCAGGATGGCCTGCTGATGTCGGAATTTCAGACCTTCGAGATCGAGCAGCTTATGAACATGGGCGAGCGCAATCTCGTGCCGGTCCTGCTCTATCTCTTCCGCCGCATCGAGAAACGCCTGACCGGCGCGCCAAGCCTCATCATCCTTGATGAAGCCTGGCTGATGCTCGGGCATCCGACCTTCCGCGACAAAATTAGGGAGTGGTTGAAGGTTCTGCGCAAGGCCAACTGCGCAGTCGTCCTAGCGACGCAGTCGATCTCCGACGCCGAACGCTCCGGGATCATCGACGTGCTCAAGGAATCCTGCCCGACCAAGATCTGCCTGCCGAACGGCGCTGCGCGCGAGACCGGCACGCGCGAGTTCTACGAGCGTATTGGGTTCAACGAACGACAGATCGAGATCGTCGCGACCGCGATCCCGAAGCGCGAATACTACGTGGTCTCGCCGGTCGGCCGCCGTCTGTTCGACATGGCGCTCGGTCCGGTGACGCTCGCCTTTGTCGGCGCGACCGGGAAAGACGATCTCGCACGGATTGCTGAACTTCGCCAAGTACACGAGTCCGCCTGGCCGGTGCGCTGGCTGCAAGCAAGGGGAGTGGCCGATGCCGACACGCTCTTGTCAGCGTAATCCCGCAGTTATCGCCCTTTTGTCCAGTGTCATCGCGGCGACGCCCGCTGTGGCGGGTGGCGGTGGCGGCGGCGCGATCGCAGGTGGCGCAACCGAGTGGACCCAGCTCCTCAACAATTCGGAGTTGATCGCGATGGTCGGCAAATCGACCGAACAGATCAACAATCAGATCACGCAGATCACCCAGCTCGCGCAACAGATTCAGAACCAGCTTCGAATCTACGAGAACATGCTGCAAAATACCGCGCAGCTTCCGCAGCACATTTGGGGGCAGGTCGAGAACGATCTCAACCAGTTGCGCAACATCGTCGGCCAGGGGCAGGGCATCGCCTTCTCGATGGGCAATGCCGATGACGTCCTGAAGCAGCGGTTCAAGAGCTACGCCGACTTCAAGACCAACTTGCCGACGGGTTCGACCTTTTCGTCGACCTGGCAGGGCTGGTCGACCACGAACCGCGACACCATCGGCGCAAGTTTGAAAGCGGCAGGACTGACCTCGGATCAGTTCACATCTGAAGAAGCAACGATGGGCCAGCTTCGCGGCCTGTCGCAAAGCGCCGACGGTCAGATGAAAGCACTGCAGGTGGGGCATCAGATCGCCGCGCAGCAAGTCGCCCAGATGCAGAAGCTGCGCGGGCTGTTCTCGCAACAGGTGACGATGATGGGCACCTGGTTTCAATCGCAGCAGGCCAGGGATGATCTCGCGCAGGCCCGGCGCGATCAGTTCTTCACCTCGACCGTGCCGTCGACGTCGGGCGGCCAGACGATGGAGCCGCGCTGGTGAGACCGATCCATATTGTCCTGATCATAGCGATTGTCCTCATCGCCGGCGGCGGTCTGTGGTTTGGCCTCGCATCGTCATCAGATCTGAAGCCATCCGGTTTCTTCGAGACCAACCCGGATTACGACACGAGCGGCGGACAGCCGATGCGGCCGCGCTGGAAGGATTGAGGACCGGTCATGCGAAGAACAGGCCGCTTCGTTCTGTCGATCGCCACATTGCTTCTCATCGCGTCGCCGGCGCTGGCGCAGGACGGCAGCCTGTTGACCAATCTCGAGAACGAGGTGGTGACGGCCGCGCGCGGGTGGGAGACGACAATCCTGCAGGCGGCCCGTTCGCTATTCTGGATCCTTGCCGGCATCGAGATCGGCATCGCGGCAATTTGGCTTGGGCTGCAGGCGGCCTCGCTCGATACTTGGTTCAGCGAGCTCGTGCGACGCATCCTGTTCATCGGCCTGTTTGCTTTCATGCTCGAGCAGGGTCCGGCCTTCGCCAAGGCCGTGGTGGACAGCTTGTTTCAGATCGGCGCCGGTGGCGGCGGCGCGTCGCCGGCGAATGTATTCAATGCCGGCCTGAAGGTCGCCTCCGCGTTGTCGTCGAAGGTGCAGTTCGGCCTGTTCCAGGACAATGCGCTCGCGATCGCGGCGGTGTTCGCGATGATCGTCGTGGTTGTCGCCTTTGCGCTGGTGGCGGCGATCTTCGTCGCGGTGATGGTGGAGATGTATGTCGGCCTGCTCGCCGGCATGATCATGCTCGGTCTCGGCGGAAGCTCGTTCACCAAAGATTTTGCGGTCCGTTATCTCATCTATGCCTTCTCTGTCGGCATGAAGCTGATGGCGCTGGTGATGATCGCGCGCATCGGCTCGGAGGTCCTGGTCAATCTCGCGAACTCGCCGTCGACCGGCGACCAATTTCTGTCGACGCTCGCGATCGCCGGCATCTCCGTCGTCGTGTTCATGATCGCGATGTACGTCCCGAACATCATTCAGGGCGTGGTGCAGGGCGCGTCAGTCTCGAGCGGCATGGAGGTGATTCGGGCCGGCGGCCAGGCGGCCGCATTCGCCGCCGGCGCGGGCTCAATGGCGGCCGGCGCCGCCTCGCTTGGCGCCGGCGCGGCACGGATGGGCGCGGCGAGCTATGCCGACGCGCGCACAGGCGGCGCCTCCTTCGGGGCCGCCGCGCTCAGGGGCATGAGCGATGCGATCGGCGCAGCCGGCGGCGCGTTGTCGTCGGCGGCGCGCGACAAGGCGATCGGCGTTCCGGGAACGTGGGGCGCGTCGACGCTCGGGCTTGCAAACGCGAAGCTGGACGAGCGGAGAAACAGGTCGTTGTCGGGACAACGCAACAACAATGCTGACGAACGTCAATAGGGGTGGTGAGGGTGGGGGATGGCGAGGCAGACGATACCGGAGAATCCGTATCTTGCGGCACGGCAGGAATGGAATGAGCGCTATGGCTCCTATGTGAAGGCCGCGGCCGCGTGGCGAATCGTCGGCATCACCGGGATGGCTCTGGCGGTGATCGGCACGTCCTATGCGCTCTATCAGAGTACGCAGGTCAAGCTCGTTCCTTATATCATTGAGGTCGATAAGCTCGGCAGTGCGGTGACGGCAGGCTTTCCGCAACAGATCGAATATGCCGACGCCCGGGTGGTGCGGGCGACGCTGGCGGGCTTCGTCAGCAATTTCCGATCCGTCTCACCCGATACCGCGGTCCAGAAGCAATACATCGACCGGACCTATGCGCTGCTGCGTACCGCCGATCCTGCGACAGAGAAGATCAACGCCTGGTTTCGCGCGAACTCGCCCTTCAACAAGGCGCGCACCGCAACGGTCTCGGTCGAGGTCAGCAATGTGGTCGCGCTGTCAAACCAGAGCTACCAAATTGATTGGGCCGAGATGGAACGCGATCGGCGCGGCAAGGAGCTTTCGACGCGGCGCTTTCGCGGCGTCGCAACTGTGACACTGACCCCACCCCAGGACGAGCAGACCATCCGTCTCAATCCCATCGGTCTTTACCTGCGGGATTTCGACTGGACGGCGCAACTCTGAGCTGCCCGCGGAGGAATCAATACATGACATCAGGCCGAACCGGACTGCCGATCGTCACCATCGTTTTTGCGGCGGGTCTTGCGATCGTCACCGTCGATCATGCCGGCGCGCAGCGCTTGAACAGCAACGAGGTGAAGGGCACGCATTTGTCGGGTCACTGGCGCGCCGCGCCAGGCCTTGTGACGCGCGGACCGGACGGCAAGGTGATTTTCCTCTATGGCGAGATCCAGCCGTCGATCGTGTGCTCGCCATTGCAGGTTTGCGACATCGAGCTTCAGCCGGGCGAGGTCGTCCGGGACGTCCTTGTCGGCGACACTGTGAGGTGGAAGGTCGAGCCGGCGACGTCGGGAGCGCCGGGCGGCCAGGCGATCCACTTGATCGTCAAGCCGTCGGAACCCGGCCTCGTGACCTCGATGGTCGTCACGACGTCGCGACGCACTTATCATCTCCAGCTCAAGTCGCACGCGACGCAATATATGGCGCGGGTGGCCTTCGAGTATCCTGAGGGCGTCGGGTCCAGGATGGCGGAGATCAACGCTCGTCTTGAGGCAAGCACGATCCCAGGCGCCAATGTTCCAGCCGAGCAGCTCAACTTCGCTTACTACGTAAGCGGCAATGCGACCTGGCGGCCGACGCGCGTCTATTCCGACGGGCAGAAGACTTATATCCAGTTTCCCTCGTCACTTGGCGGAACGGATGCCCCGGTGCTGTTCGCCATTTCCGGCGGCGAGAATCGCATCGTGAATTACCGCATGAAGGGCTCGATGATGATCGTCGATTATCATATCGACCAAGCCGTGCTCGTCTCGGGGGTCGGATGGTGGACCCAGGAAAAGATCACAATTCGGCGGGGAGGATGACGATGATCACGCGTCGCATCGTTCAGATAGGCTTGGCCACGCTGCTGCTTGGAGCGTGCAGCACGATCGGCAGGCCAGGCCTTGTCGCAAGCGCGTCGCGCGTCGAACTGTCGCCCGCGGCCGCCAGCGCGATTGCCGGTGATATGGTCAGCCGTCTCGCCGAGCATGTCGGCCCGGCGAGCGGGACCATCATCCTGAAATCCGATGGCTCGCCGTTCGGCCAAGCGCTCGAGGCGGCATTGCGCGGCTGGGGTTACGCGGTCGCGACTGATCAGCGAACCGACCAGAAGGCGATCGCGCTCGCCTATGTGGTCGACAATCTCGACGGCACGATCTTGGCGCGACTGTCGACGCAGCAACTCGATCTCGGCCGGGCGTATACGGTGACGGCCTCCGGCGCCAAGCCGAAGAGTTCCGTGTCGGTGATGCACCGTGGTTAGGGGAGGGAGGTGATGGCGCAGTCGCTTGATCTCAATGCCGGCGTAGCCGCGCGGAAAATCCGTCGTCTCAACCGCGTCCCGGTCATCGCCGCGATCGTGTTCGTCGTCCTGTTCTTTGCCGTGATCCTGTACGGATTGACGACGCGGGGTCTGTATTTCCGCGGCGATCGCGGCTCCGACGGTCCGGCATCGGGTCCCGCGTCGACCTACGCGGACCAGATGAAGCGCAATGTCCCTGACGGCATCATCGAGGATCCGACGCCGGCGCAGGTGTTCCAGCCTGCGCCTCCGCCGGCGCCCGAGCGCGCCCCGGCGAATCCGTTCAACCCACCGCCGCAGCCGGTCCGCGAACAACCCGCGATCGAATCCGAGGAAGCCTGGCGCGCCCGGATTGATCGCGAGCAACGCGAGCAGTATCTGCGCGAGCAGCATCGCCAGCGCATGGCGCGCCTTCAGGCCAACAACTCAGCTTATGATTCGCCACTTGGCGTGAGCGTCGCGCCCGCCAGGGTCCAACAACAGCAGCAACAACCCGCCGCAGGCCCGCTCGGCACGGGAGGTGCGGCCGACCTCTATGCGGCCGCGCTCCGTGCCGGCCTGACCGGCCAGCAGATGGATCCGAACGGGCAGACATCGAAAGAGAGCTTTTTCAACAGCGATCTCACTAAGCTCGGGTATCTGCCGAACCCTGTGGTATCCCAACGTTCGCCGTTCGAGCTCAAGCGCGGGTCGGTCATTCCGGCGACCCTCATCACAGGGATCAACTCCGACCTTCCCGGACGCATTACCGCGCAGGTGTCGCAGAACGTATATGACAGTGCAACTGGCCATCGCTTGCTTATCCCACAGGGCACACGGCTGCTAGGTCGCTACGATTCGAAGGTGACGTTCGGTCAGAGTCGGGTGCTGGTCGTGTGGACCGATATCATCTTGCCGAACGGTTCGACACTGCAGATCGGCAGCATGGCCGGCACCGATGCGAAGGGTTATGGCGGGTTCAGTGACCAGGTCAACAATCACTATCTGCGCACGTTCGGCTCGGCGATCTTGATCGCGCTGATTGGCGCCGGTACGGAGATGGCGATCCCGCGTGACCGAAACTCGTTCGGGATGGAGAACAGCTCCGAATATGCGGCCCGCCGTTCGTTTGCCGAGACGTTCGGGCGGATGGCGGAACGCACAATCTCCCGCAACATGGACGTGCAGCCGACGTTGGAAATTCGTCCCGGATACAAATTCAACGTCCTTGTAGATCAGGACATGGTGTTTCCAGGAGAGTACCGTGGTTAAGGTCATACTCGGTGAAGAGATGTCGCTGGTCGACCTATTTCACTCCTTAGCTCATTATCGGGCAGACTGATTGTCTCGGATGTCTCCGACGTGATCCGCCCGTCTCCGTGTCCTCCATGCCTTCCATGCATGAAGATGTGAAGTAGCGGACAAGCTAGGATAATCAACCACGGCAGCCAGCTGAGAAGGTGCGCGCGGTGTTCCGCAATCAGATAGAACGCTGCCAGATAGAACGCTGCGATCGCCATAAAGCCAACAAGGGCGATGTTGGCCGCTGTGAAGCGGCTTCGCCGTTTGCCATCGTCGTCAAGTCGGTCTGAGCTCGCTTCCATGCCTTCTCATCCAGAACTAGGACATGTGGCACCGAGATTCGGGGCGCAATCATGATGGGCATGGCCTAGCGCAAGAATTACAAGAGACGATGGACCGCGGACGGGCGCGATTCTTTGATCTTGATTAAACTCACGAACCGATTGATATCGCGCGACCATCTTGGTGAAGTGTGACCCACCTTTTGCACCGACACACAAAGGCGGCCAGGACTCATGCCTCATGAGAGATGAAGCTTGCAAAGGGCGTTGGCTTGATCCCGAACGATACGTCTTTAATCTAGATCAACCTTTCCTCGAGTGATCGTCGATAGGGTTTGGCGGGTTTTCCCAGGCGTTAGCGCGGGGACGATGGGCCTTGCTGAGGAATACGGGCACACGGTGTCTTGGATCGTAGTCGTCACGTTGTCCTCACCGCTATTCCGAAAATCTAGAAGGTCGTCGTGCGCCCCGAGTAGGTTGTTTCGGAGGCTCGCGTCTTGGTCGCACTTCGACGCATAGGTGCAAAGGGCGATTGTGTAGCAATGAGATCCAGCAAGATGAACGACAAGACGCAGTTCAACATTTGGTACTGGTTTCTCGCGTTCGCCGGTCTGATGCTGTTCCAGTACTTATTCACGACGATGCAGAAAGTCGCTCAGATTCCATACAGCGAGTTCGAGACCCAACTGCGAGCCGGACAGATCGCTGAAGTGCAAGTGTCAGATCGCTACATCCAAGGAACGTTCAGGAAGCCGCTGGAGGGTGGCCAGCTCCGCTTCATCACGACCCGCGTCGACCCCAATTTCGCCGAACAGCTTCGTCAGAACGACGTCGTCGTCACGGGCCAGATCGAAAGTACCTTCCTGCGCGATCTATTGTCGTGGATCGTGCCGATGGCACTCTTCATCGGCGTATGGATGTTCGTGATGCGGCGTATGGCAGGCGGCGTTGGTGGCGGCTTGATGCAGATCGGCAAAAGCAAGGCGAAGGTCTATGTTGAAACCGACGTCAAAGTGACCTTTGCCGACGTGGCCGGCGTCGATGAGGCCAAGACGGAACTTCAGGAAATCGTCGATTTCCTGAAGAACCCTGAGGAATATGGTCGGCTTGGCGGACGTATGCCCAAGGGCGTGCTCCTCGTCGGACCACCCGGCACGGGCAAGACGCTGATCGCGCGTGCGGTCGCTGGCGAGGCTGGGGTACCGTTCTTCTCGATTTCCGGCTCGGAATTCGTGGAGATGTTTGTTGGCGTGGGCGCGGCGCGCGTGCGCGATCTGTTCGATCAGGCCCGGGCAAAGGCGCCCGCTATCATCTTCATCGACGAGTTGGACGCACTCGGCCGCGCCCGCGGCATCGGGCCGCTGATGGGCGGACATGACGAGAAGGAGCAGACGCTCAATCAGCTCCTGTCGGAGCTGGATGGTTTCGATCCGACCATCGGCGTGGTGCTGCTGGCTGCCACCAATCGGCCCGAGATTCTCGACCCGGCGCTGCTACGCGCGGGTCGCTTTGACCGCCAGGTGTTGGTCGACCGGCCGGACAAGCAGGGCCGAGCCGCGATTCTTCATGTCCATATGAAGAAGGCTAAGCTCGTGCCGGACGTCGACGCGGAGAAGGTGGCCGCGATCACACCCGGCTTCACCGGTGCCGACCTCGCCAACCTCGTCAACGAGGCCACGCTGCTCGCCACGCGCCGCAAGGCAGATGCTGTAACGATGGCGGACTTCAACAACGCGGTCGAGCGCATCGTGGCAGGGCTGGAAAAGCGCAACCGACTTCTCAACCCCAGGGAGCGTGAGGTGGTCGCCTATCACGAGACGGGACATGCGCTCGTTGCCATGGCTCTGCCGGGCGTGGACGCCGTGCACAAGGTCTCCATCATCCCGCGCGGAGTGGGCGCACTGGGCTACACCATCCAGCGACCAACAGAAGACCGCTTCCTGATGACACGCGAGGAACTGGAAAATAAAATGGCGGTCCTGCTTGGTGGCCGGGGCGCAGAGAAGATCGTGTTCGGGCACCTATCTACGGGGGCGGCTGACGACCTCGCCAAGGTGACCGACATCGCCCGTGCTATGGTGACACGCTACGGCATGTCAGAGAAGCTCGGCCATGTGGCGCTTGAGAAAAATCAGCATCCCTTCCTGAGTCCAACCCCTTACGCAGGCTACGCGCAGGAGCGGGACTACGGCGATGCTACCGCCGACGCCATCGACGCGGAGGTGCGCGCTACTGTGGACGACGCGTTTGAACGTGCTATCAGTCTGCTGACGGAACGGCGTGAACTGCTTGAGCGCACCGCACGCCTTTTGCTTGAGAAGGAGACACTCGACGAGAAGGACTTCATTGCTCTGAGCGCAGCGCCCGCTGCCGATAGCAACGTTGTTGCTGTGAGACGACCGATATCGTAACAGCGTCCTGGTCAAAACATCGGCGCTCAAGAGAACCGAGCATGGGACTACGGACTTGATCAGGCCGTCGGCAAGGCATCGAACTCGCGGATAAGAGCTTCAATTGGCCGCGCGCATGAGCCGATCCGGATATCAACGCCCGAAGCGAGGAGTCTGTCCCGATCAGGCTCGGCAATGAACCCACATACGAGTTTCGTGATGCCGCTTGCGAGTATCAAATCGCACATGAATGCATTGGTTCGCTCGGTATTTCTCCGATATTCCCTGGTGAGCGCGTCAGGGTCGATGATGAGCAAGCCGTCGCATTTGGCGAAGAAAGGACTCAGCATCGTCTTGCGCTGGCTGCGAGCGACAACCACGGCGATGGGACACGTTCGATCAGACAGGGGCAAGGCTATCGATGCCATTATTCGCCCGCAGGAATGGAACTCGCTAGTTTATTTTGAGCACCAACAGCCAATGCGCACTTTAATCTCAATCAAGTAGCACCCTCTTAACCAATCTTCCTCTTGGGCGCTCGGCTGGGCCTGCTGCATCGCGCATCAGAGAGTAAGCAGGCGGCTATTGGCTAACAATGACCTTGATTTGGATCAATGAATCTACGGGCACGCTATAGTCCAATGTAATTTTTTGCGCGGGCGTGTGATACGGCGACCGATGAGTGGCGCGAGAACAGATGCTCAGGACTCTGGCATTGCTGAGAGTGGGTGCCGTATCTTTCCTCATGCAGGGAGAGCCGGCGTCGGCGCATGAGGGTCGTGGCGTCCACATCCAACTCGGCTCGAAAAGCGGGGTGGGGGTGACGGTCGCTAGCACGTTGTCGGCGAACGACAATAACTGTCCGTCTGGGCACGGCTGCTGCACGATGATTTGCCCGCCGTGCCAACTCCCTTTGCCCGCACACCGAGGCGATCTCGTGCCGGCTCCGCTCAATCGTTCCGGCCGCCCGCGGCGATTCTCTACGCTCGATCATCCTTGGTCCTCCCGTCCCCCGAACTCAACTTCTGTAAGCCGTACTGCTCAATTCCGAGGCACCGCTCTGCCCTCCCAGGGCCGGCTGTTGCGGGGTGATTGGGTAATCGGTCCGAACTGCGCCTGACGCCTAGTGCCAGGTACATCGGGATCTCTATCAGAACAGTTGATTGGCTGCCGACGCAGCTACCGGAACCGGCATGGCGCCCGGGAGGTGTAATGTGAGCTGGAACCAAGTGTCTTTAACACATGAGATAGACCGGTCCCTTCGCCGCGACGCTCGGGACAATACCGTATGCCCGCGAACTGGACCCCTTTGTAATGAGCCACCGTCAGCCGAGTCTTCTCGTCCAATAAGCGTGCTGGTCGACAACTTGAGCAAACGTTCAAGGCGCGCGATGGGAGAAAGCGACGGCGAGCCTTGTACGCCGGCGACAAATGTGCCTTTGTCGGCTGAACAGCATCGGTTGATACCACGCTATCGCTCGGGTGACCGAACGGTTGAGGCGGGGTGCGATCTGCTCAGCATTGGCTCAGCAGGCAAGACCATCTTCAACCTACTTGATGGGTGGGTCGCCCTCTACACCCTCCTCGAGGATGGTAGGCGCCAGATCGTGCAGTTCGCACTACCTGGCGCGGTGATTGGTCTCCTGCCTTCGAAACGCGTCCAGTCAACGTTCGGAGCTTTGGCACTGACCAAGGTTCTCGTCTCTGCGATTCCAGCCTCTACGCTAACATCGCTTTCACGTGACGAGCCGAAGATTACCATGCGGTTGGCGCGGTCGCTAGCGCGTGACTGTAGTCTCGCATTCGAGCACTTGACGAGCGTCGGGCGCCGCTCGGCCCGCGAGCGGGTTGCGAACCTTCTTCTGGAATTGTTCACGCGATATCGCGCACAGTGGCCAGGCAGCCGCATCGAGGAAATGGTGCTTCCCTCACGCAAGCATAGATTGGAGACGCGACGGGGCTCACTTTCGTTCATGTCAACCGCGTCTTAAGTACCTTGCGGAAGGAGCGCATTGTTGAGTTCCACTATCGCCGTCTTCGGATACTCGATCCTGATCGACTCATCGAAGTCGCGGGAATCAATCCGCAGATTGCACGTGGTTGGCTCAAGCGACGACCATTAGCGTAAGCTCCAAAGTGGGGCGAGCGCAACGCGCCCGCTCGACCGCAGTTCGTCACACGCTACCTGAGCGCTCTTCCGCGCTATGCGACGAGGTCGCCGCGCCGCGTTCAACAAGCACGACTCCGATGGTGGCCAACACGAGACCGGCAATCATCGTCGGACCTGCGCGCTCACCGAAGAACGCGACGCCGAGCGCCAAGGCGATAAACGACGTGAGAAAGGTAAACGCGTTAGCGCGTCCAAGCGGCACACGACCAAGGAGCCAGAACCAAAGCCAATACGCCATGGCAGTTCCCGGAAGTGCAAGGCCAAATAACGCTAGCAAGAAGGCAGGAGACCACCACTGGACTTGCGAAGGATGATCGACAATCAGAGCAACAACGCTAAGCGGAACCGCTCCCAAGAGTAACTGCGCCGACATGGCTACGAGAGCATCGATGCGGGAACCGAGTGCTTTCATCAACACGTTGCTGAAAGCGACGCCACTAGCCGAAAGAATGATATAGGCAAGCCCGATGGAGAAGCCGGTCAGGCTGGTGCCGCTGAGGTGCGGGAGACTCGTTACAATTATTCCGAAGAATCCCAACCCTAATCCTACATACTGTATCACTCCGAGCCGTTCCGACAGGACTGCAAAGGCAAGAACGGCTGCTATCAGAGGTTGGCTATTGGCGATCACGGTCGCTAGACCGGGCGAGACGAACTCCGCCGCGTGGAACATACCGAGATAGCCGAGCGTGGTTGCGCCGAGGCCGATGGCCCCTAGCATGATCCAAGAACGGAAATCCTGCGGCAATGGCCGCCGCAAGGCAATCGCAGCCATTGCTAAGGACAGCCCGGCTGCAAACGCGCGCAGAGCGGCAAAGGACAAGTGCGGAGCGTATGATAGCCCAACTGAAATTAAAGGGTAGCACAACGCATTCAAGGCGGCCACAAGCACCAATGCGGGAACAAGCCACGGCCCTGCCGGCGCTAAAGCGGTGGCAGAAATGGAATTGCCGCGCATGACTACAGCTGTTCCGCTTTATGGCTCCCTTGCTCGACTGTAGTTCACGGCTGCTTTGGTCGAGCAGATGTGCTCGCGTCGTCGCTCTGAAGGATTAATGCGTTGTCGCGAACCGCGGAAGCGCAGCACTCTTGAACCTTCTGGGTCACGTCCGCCCAAGCCTGTGTTCGGCGCGATGCTTCTTCCAACAGGGTAGCGAAGATCGCGCCTTGCGCAGCAAGGACATCTGCAGGGCGTCGGCACTGGACCAGATCCTGGTATGAGCGAAGAATTCTATCGTTCGCGGCGAGAGCAGCCGCGGTCTGCTCGCTACCTGCTTCGGCATAGATACTTTGGAGGTCGCTGGTGAGCGTCTGAAGACGCTTCAAGCGGGAGGAAAGTGATTCCCGCGCGTCCTCATTTGAAAGCCCCCACCAAGAGAAAAGGGCGCTCACTTTCTGGAAGGGTGTGGCATCTTGTTCGGCGAGGCGAGACATCGTGTGTCCTTTCTTTCTGTAGAAAGTGTGACAGCGATTGTGGTGTAAGGTGCAGTCTGATTGTTATCAGCGAGGGATCTCAATCGTCTGCGCTATGCCTTGCCCGCCGCCGATGCAAAAAGTAACCAATCCTCGATGAAGGCCATCGCGGCGCATCGAGTGTATCAAGCGTGTAGTCAGGACCGCTCCTGTAGCGCCGATCGGATGGCCATGAGCTTATCGCCCCGCCTTCGACATTGACGATGTCGTCGGGCAGCCCGAGCTGCGGAGTGAGTACGATCGCTATCGCGGCGAATGGCTCATTGATTTCAACGCGCTCCAGGTCGGTAGGCTTCCAATCAGCTCGGGCAAGCGCCTGTGCCACGACTGGGATCGGACCAAGTCCGAACAATCCGGGCTCGACAGCTGCGATACCGATTGAGATAAGACGGGCCATTGGTTCGAGTCCGTTCTTCTCCGTCCATCGTGCGTTGGCTACGGTCATGGCGGCGGCACCGCTGTTGAGGCCGGTTGCGCTTCCCGCGGTGATTGTGCCGTCCTTGCGAAAGGCAGGACTGAGCTTCGCGAGGCTATCGAGTGTCCCGTCGGGCCGGTTGTGCTCGTCGCGCCCGAAGGTCACAGAGCCTTCCCGCTTTTTGATCTCTACTCCGGCGACCTCGGCGTCGAAGTTTCCTGCGGGTTGAGCTTTCGCAAATCGCTGCTGGCTCCGCAGTGCCCAGCGATCCTGACTCTCTCGCGTGATTTGAAATTTTCTAACAGGATCCTCTGTGACCCAACCTGAGTGCTGATCCGAGAAAGCGTCGTTGAGGCCGTCTCGCAACATGCTATCGTGAGGAGTTGCATCACCCATACGATAGCCCCAACGGCCGCGTACTGCCAGATAGGGTGATTGATCCATGTTCTCCATGCCGCCCGCAATAACGCTGTCTGCGTGCGCCAGCATGACTTCTTGCGCCGCGCTTGCGATGGCCTGAGCGCCAGAACCACACACGCGGTTGACAGTGAGCGCAGGCACGGTAGCGGGAACGCCGGCTACTATTGCAGCCTGCCGTGCTGGGTTCATTTAGCACCCACCTGAACGAATTGTCCTAAAACGATGCTGTCAATGGAGCCTGCATCGACATCCGCACGCGTCAATGCTGCCATGATTGTATGGCCAGCCAATGCCGCAGCCGGCGAATCCTTCAAAGAACCTCCATAGGCGCCGATGGCCGTAGGGACAGGACTACAAAGAAAGATGCTCGCGATACTCATGGTGTAATTCAATCTTGATGGATCGGAGTGGCTTACAAAGGCGGGACTTATATCGGTGAGCGAGCTCCTAGCTGCCGGATGCGGACTTAAGAGCCGCCCGGAGTTCCTCGCCCTTTTCGCATTGGCAATCGAGGAACCCGTGAACGGGACAAGTCAGGCACATCTCTTCAAGACGCTTTCGCAAAGCTTGCCGCCCGCGATGGAGCCGGACTGTAATATTGTTCAGTGAAGTGCCGAGGCTTGCTGCCAATCGATCCCGAGGCTCACCAAGAATGTCGGCCCGCCAGACGATATCAGCGTATTCTGCCTTCAAAGTCGGTAGCAGCCGATATAGACAATTGCAGATCGCGGCATCGAGTTCCGGATCGGGTGCTGCTGGATGATTGTCAAGAGTGGCTTGATCCACTTCGATCTCTCGGCGGCGCCGTCGTATTGCGCTCCGCTGATGATCGACGATCGTTGTCGCAAGAATCCGACCCAGCCACCCACGCACCGTCCGGACGTCTCGCAACTGAGATGCGCGCTCAAGAGCACGAAGTGAGAAGCGTTGCAGAACCTCCTCAGCTTCATCCCGATCACGTAGGCGCTGCTGAAGAAACAGAAGAATTTCCTGCCGCGCCTCGACTAGCGCTCTCTGAACGGCCGCATCGTGAGGCTTAGCGCCATCAGCATCGCCAGCGTCGTCGCGATCCTGGTCGCTAAACTTTGTCATCATCTCACCGACACAATCGCATAGCATCCAAAAAAACCGCATATGTTCAATATTACTCTAAGCGGTGGACAGTGTGTCGTCCTTAATCCAGATCAAGCATCTTGCTTAGGGAGAACTGTGAGGCTGAGCAGGTCGGGAAAACGACAAGTCAATTTAATCTAGGTCAAGGATTTCTGCTTTCATTGCAGCAAACGTCCATCGCCACATGCGACTGCGCGAGTGAGGGCGGCGATGACGGACGCAAAGCAAGCGAAGCTGACGCTGAGAGGCTTACCAATAGAAACGGTAAGTACTAAGCCGGCACAGCCCTCTTGGTTCCGCTCCCATTCCATCCCATGAAAACTGGCGTTCTCCTTCCTACCGCCGTTCTTGTCGCCGCCATGTCGATCGGAGCTTTGGCGCAGGCTCAGCAGCAGGATCACCAGGAGCACCACCCCGGGGACGCACCACAAACCCAAACTCCCCAATCGGCTCATCCCGCCGCACCTGCTGCGCCGCAAGCACCTTCAGTTCCGCATCCGAGCCATATGCAGGGCATGCCGGAACAGTGCCGCGCAATGATGCAGAACATGCCTCAAGGTTGCATGTCGATGATGCGGCAAATGATGCAGGGCCGTATGGGCGGCATGACTTCAGGCATGCCGCCTCAGCCAGCGACCCAATCCGCCGCGACAAAGGCCTATATGGAAGCGGCTGATCGTATGCACGGGCCAATGATAGAAGGAATTCAAGCAAACGATCCCGACGTAGCCTTCGTGCGCGGGATGATTGCACACCACCAAGGCGCAATCGACATGGCGAAAGTCGCTCTACAGTATGGAAAGGATGACCAAGCGAGAAAGTGGGCCACGGATGTCATTCGCGAGCAACAGCGCGAGATCACTGAGATGGAGGAATGGCTGAAGAAATACGTGCGCTAGACTAGAGTGCTTGGAAATACTCAGTCGGCTAGATGTCACGCCGCGGGTATATCAGTTTGTCTCGCTTTGTAAGCGCTCGCACGGCAATTAGCGACGATTGGGAACGACCTCGCGAAGTGTGGTAATATCGCACTATCCCGATCTGCACTGCCGCCGCGGTCGTCACTTCGCACACTGAGTGTTGTCCTGGATCGTCGCTTCGCGATTACTGTGTGTGCTGTGGAGATAGCGCTTCTACAATTCGGCAGTCGGCGACCGTGCCACAGCGGCATTGGTCGATCATGCTGCTCAGTTCGCGGCGCAGCGTGCGCAGATCGGCGATCTTGCGCTCGACTTCGGCAAGATGCTCCTTGGCGATCACGTCAATCGCCTCGCAGGGGCGATCGCGATCGTCGGACAGGTCGAGGAGCGCTCGGACCTGGTCGAGCGAGAAGCCAAGATCGCGTGAGCGGCGGATGAAGCTGAGCCGGTTGAGATGGCGCTCCGTGATGTGGGCATCGAGGAGCTTGCAGACCGGGGTGTCAATCAACTCAGCAGAGGCCAACGCCAGCGGGTCGCGGGTGGCGATTTCCGCCAGCGAAGATATCGTGTTGGCGAGGGCCGCCGCCGTCGAGAGCAACACCAGCCATCCGCTCGGTCAAGCGATCGTGGAGCCCGCACAGGCGCGCGCCGGAGTTGCCTCCTACGTTCGGCGGCGGCATCGCGACGCCCGGCAAGGCCGCGACGGTACGGCTGACGAACGGCTTCGCGTCGATCGGCTCGCCACGTTATGCAGCGGAGCAGGCGACCATTCCTCTGGATGTGGCTGAGAGAATTGCTGCGCTCGAGAGCGAGGGCAAGACTGTCGTGGTGCTTCTGTCAGGCCAGACGATGGACGCGCTGATCGCACTGCGTGACGAGCCGCGGGAAGACGCGGCCGAGGGAGTGAAGCGGCTGACGGACCGCCGCATCCGGGCGGTGATGCTGACGGGAGACAACCGACGCACCGCTGATGCCATTGCGGATCAGCTAGGCATGGTGGCACGCGCCGAGCTCCTGCCGGACGCCAAGCTTGCCGAGATCGGCAGGCTAAAGGAGGCCGGCGCGACCACCATGGTCGGCGACGGCATCAACGACGCACCGGCGGTGGCCGCGGCGTCCATTGGCGTCGCTATGGGCGGTGGCACGAACGTGAACTGGAGACAGCCGATGCGGCGCTGCTCAAGAACCACGTGACCGGCGTCGCCAAACTGATCGCGCTCTCCCAGGCGACGCTCGCCAATATCTGGCAGAACATCGCGATCGCGCTCGGCCTAAAGGTGGTGTTCCTGGTCACGACGCTCTTCGGCATCACGACGCTTTGGATGGCAATCCTCGCAGATACCGGCGCCACCGTGCTAATCACCGCCAACGCGCTGCGACTGTTCGCCCACCACTCCTTCCGATGAAAGGATCTCAACGTGCGCACGCACAGACGAACTACGATCGTCACCGGCATGGTCTCGGCCATGCTCGTCGCGCATGCGCTCGCTCACGACTACAACGCTGGCTATATCCGGATCGTCCATCCCTGCTTGCGGGCGACGCCTCCCGTTGCTCCGGTTGCCGGCGTATATCTGCGGCTCATCAACACGGGCTCGGAATCCGATGGGCTTCTCGGCGTCTCGTCAGAGATCGACGAGGAGGCGGAAATCCACGAATCCATACGTGCGAAGCTGATGTACGGCGTCAAGCTTCACATTGATTCGCAAGTCCTCAAGACATACCGGGGATACGTGAAAGCCGGCATGACTGGCAATGCCTCTGTCAAGATCAACGCAGGGGTGGAATGGCCAGCCCGTCGTGGAAAAGGTCGAACAGCGCCCAAGACGAATAAGGCCGTAACTCTGACCCGCCTCGTTTTCGATCAAAAGGGTGCCCAGCTAAAGCGCAGCTCGAACTTGATCTGGATTAAAGATTTCAAGGTGCGTCCCGGCGAGGGTCATCAGCGAGACGTTGTCGCTTCCAAGTTATGATCAGTGCGGCAGAGAAACCTATTGCCCGCCATGGCGAAGCTCTGGCCGGACCATCTGACGGACGAGGACAAATGAGCTCACCGCATTCCCATCACGACCACGATCATCACCAACACGCGGGTTCCAAATCCGGGTCCGACACCGGTCACGGCAGCGCCAAGATCGTTGCGGCAGCCGGGTCCAGCCATTCGGACCACGCCGGTCACGACCACGGAGCCATGGTCGCAGACTTCCGCCGCCGGTTTTGGGTCACCTTGGTCCTGACACCTCCGGTGCTGGTGCTCTCGCCGATGATCCGGCATTGGCTCGGCCTCACGGATGTTCTGTCCTTCCAAGGCGACGGACTGGTTCTCTTTGCGCTGTCGACCATTGCCTATCTCTACGGCGGCTGGCCGTTCCTGACCGGCTTTTTTTCGGAGCTGCGCAAGGGGCAACCCGGGATGATGACGCTCATCGCGCTGGCGATCTCGGCGGCCTACTTTTTCTCCGTAGCGGTTACTTTCGGTTTTCCAGGGGAGGCTTTCTACTGGGAGCTCGTCACTCTCATCGCCATCATGCTGCTCGGTCACTGGGTGGAAATGCGCTCGGTCATGGGTGCATCGCGCGCTCTGGAAGAGCTGGTTCGCCTCTTGCCTGACAGTGCGACCCGGATCGACCCCGACGGCACGACGCATGAGGTGGCGATTGCCGATCTCAAGCCGGGCGACCGGGTTATCGTCCGCCCAGGCGCCAAAGTGCCGGTCGACGGCGAGATCGTTGAGGGATCCTCGGGCTTCAACGAGGCGATGCTGACAGGCGAGTCACGCCCCGTTACCAAGACGGTCGGTGCCACAGCCATCGGCGGAGCCATCAACGGCGCCAACGCGGTCACCATCAAAGTGACGGCGACCGGCGACTCGACTTATCTCGCTCAGGTCATCGATCTCGTGAGGAAGGCGCAGGCGACACGCTCGCGCACCCAGGACATCGCCAACAGGGCCGCCGCCTGGCTGACCTACATCGCCCTTGTCGTCGGCTTCGGAACGCTGTTCGTCTGGTGGCTCTGGCTCGGAGCCCCTCTTGAATTCGCACTCGAGCGCATGGTCACGGTCATGGTCGTGGCTTGCCCGCATGCCCTCGGCCTGGCCGTTCCGTTGGTAGTCGCCGTGAGCACATCGCTCAGCGCCAGCAACGGCCTTCTGATCCGCGACCGCGCCGCGTTCGAACGGGCACGCAACCTCCAAGCTGTGGTGCTGGACAAGACCGGCACCCTTACGGAAGGCCGCTTCGGCGTCAGCGACGTCGTGATGCTCGCAGGCGGGGACGAAAACAGCGAACTCGCCATTGCCGCCGCGGCCGAGAACCAGTCGGAGCACCCGATCGCCCACGGGATCGTCGCCGAAGCCAAGCGCAGGAACCTAATCATTCCGAAAGCCAGCGAGGTGAGCAATATCACCGGCGAAGGCATCGTCGCGAAGGTCGACGGACAGGACATTCGCATCGTCAGCCCCGGCCATCTCGCCCGGCAGGGCAAACCCATCACGCACGAGAAGCTGAAGCAGCTCGAGGCGCAGGGCAAGACGGTAGTGGCGCTGGTACGCGACGGCGAACCGCGCGCCCTCTTCGCGCTCGCCGACATCATCCGCCCGGAATCCAAAGAGGCCATCGCCGAACTGACGCGGCTCGGCATCAGATCCGTCATGCTGACGGGCGATGCGAAGGGCGTCGCCGAAAGCGTGTCGAAGGAGCTCGGGATCGCCGAGTATTTTGCCGAGGTGCTACCCGACCAAAAGTCCGACAAGATCAAGGAGCTCCAGTCCCGCGGCCTCTCAGTGGCGATGGTCGGCGACGGCGTCAACGACGCGCCGGCGCTTGTCCAAGCGGACCTCGGCGTCGCCATCGGTGCCGGCACCGATGTCGCGGTAGAGTCGGCGGACGTCGTGCTGGTCAAGAGCGATCCGCGCGACGTTGCCGCGATTCTCGGTTTGTCACGCGCCACCTATCGCAAGATGGTGCAAAACCTCATCTGGGCGACAGGGTATAACACCGTCGCTATCCCTATGGCGGCCGGCATTACCTTCGGCACCGGTTTCCTGATGACGCCGGCCGTTGCGGCAGTGTTCATGTCGGCGAGCACGATCATCGTCGCCATTAATGCTCAGTTCCTGCGCTTCTACCGGAGGCGCGCCTGAGGAGCCATTCTTTAACGTCAGTCAAAGACAAGGCGTCAGCGTCGCATTGGATGCGACGCAAGTCCAACTCGCCATCCTGCAAAAGGAGAGCGCCTTTGCCGACTGCCGGAAACCGCAGTACAGCGCCGCCTTCGAGGAGCGGCGGGTGGAAGATCTGGCCTTCGACAATCCACGAAAAGCCCTCGAACGCGTTCGGAAATTGTCGCAGGCGAACGAGACTTTCTATAGCACCTTCGTCAACCCTATGGTGCAAGCCATGGCCACGCATGGTCCGCCGAGATTGCTCCGATGGCTTCATCCGATGCGGACAAGCCGCTATCTTCTTTCGGAAAAGTTCGCGCCTTGGATGCACGTCATAGCGAGGCTCGCGAACGAGGTCCGCACGACGCGCGCCCCTGTTCCCGCCGACAATCCGATACGGTCCGCCGAGCGAGCGCTCAGCAAGCAAATCGAATCAACCATCGAGATGGCCTGCCAGACTCGGGATAACGCGGAAGAGCAGCTGTTTCGCAATCTCTACGGTTTCTAGCGGGCCGAGCCCTGGTCGATAGCGCGAATGGGTCCGATTACGTAGCGATTGCAATGTACTGGCATCCCTCGGCATCATTACGAGCCAGTGAGCAAATCTCGGCCGAATGAGCGGGGGTTCTTACCTGGCCGTGTTGTCTCGGACGGCCCACTTGCTAGCTTTGTTCCAACAACTTCGTGAGCAGGTTCGCGCCGCAACGCCGATGAAGAGATCCACCCTTGCAAGAGCGGATGAATAGTCAAGACGCTTTCGCCCTTAAAATCGTCACCGCAGGCGCGCGGCGATCGCATTCATCTGCTCGATTTCACGGCGCTGCCCGTGCGAGATTTCCTGGCAGAGTTTGACCAGCTCCTTGTCCTGGAGCTTGGCCTCACGGCACATCAGGATAGCGCCGGAGTGATGCGGGACCATGGACTGGATAAATTGGCGGTCATCGACCAATGCCTGGCTGCGCGTGGCCCAGAAGGAGGCGAGTGTCACCACGGCAAAGACGGCATAAAGCACAATGTTCGTTCGCGCATCCTTATACATGCCGCCCATTGTGACGATCATCAGAATGCCCATCGGCGCCCACATGGTCAGCGCCATGTAGAGCATATTGATGTTGTTGCGGTAATCGTGCCATCCATCGATCATCGTGTACATCACGAGATACATGACGATCAGGCTCAATAGCAGATTGAGGCCGAGCATCCAGTATGCGCGCGCGCTAGATTGACGATGTCCCTGCTGATGAGTCGTCTCGTCCATCGGCCGTTGCCTCTTCTGGTTTTATGTCCGGTCAGCCGTCGTGGTTGTGGCGCAGCAAAAGAACGCGCTGAAAGGACGAATGTTTCCGGCGACCGGCTGCGCGGCGGATCGGGGGCGATGAGCAACAACCCCGGGCAGGCGGGACCACCAAAATGTATGAAGAGCGCGGCCCGGCAGCGGGCCGGGTCGCGCCTTTTGGTCTCACGCGGCGGCCGCCGCGGCCGGATAGCCGGCGCGCTGCAACGCCGCTTCGAAGTCGGCGCGCGGTCGCTGGGAGGCCACGTCGACCTTGCGGGTGTTGGAATCAATGGTGACCTTGGCCTGCGCGTCCACGCTCTGGATCGCCTTGGTGACGCTGCGGGCGCAGCCGCCGCAGGTCATGTTCTTGATGTGGAACTGCATGAGGATCTCCTTTTTGCCTCAAGGCCGTGGAGGATGCCGGCTACGACGCGCGCGTGGTGAACGCAGGCGTGCCCGATGCGGCGACCGCCGCGCGCAAGGAGGCGGAGGCCATCGCGCTGAAGCGGGACCTCGGCATCGCAGCGTCGCTGACCGCGCCCATCGTTGTGCTGGAGATGGGCTCCCACCTCGTTCCGGCGATCCACGACCTGATCATGCGCAGCATCGGCATGCAGGCGGGCTGGACCATCCAGTTCGCGCTGACGACGTTGGTCCTGTTCGTCCCCGGACGGCGGTTCTACGCGAAGGGCCTGCCGGCGCTGGCGCGGCTGGCTCCCGATATGAGCTCCCTGGTCGCCGTCGGCACCCTTGCCGCCTATCTCTATTCACTCGTCGCGACTTTTGCGCCGAACCTTCTGCCGCCTGGCACCGTCAACGTCTATTATGAAGCCGCCGCGGTGATCGTGACGTTGATCCTGCTCGGTCGCTTCCTCGAGGCACGCGCCAAGGGACGCACGTCCGAGGCGATCCAGCGCCTGGTCGGCTTGCAGCCGAGGATCGCGCATGTCCGACGCGACGGCGTCGTGGTCGACCTCGACGTTGCCGAGGTCGTAGCTGGTGACCTGGTCGAGGTCCGGCCCGGCGAACGCGTGCCGATCGACGGGGAGGTGCTCCAGGGCACAAGCTATATCGACGAATCGATGATCACCGGCGAGCCGATCCCGGTGGCCAAGGAAGCCGGCGGCGCGGTCGTTGGCGGAACCGTCAACCAGAAAGGCGCGCTCACCGTCCGGGCGAGCGCCGTCGGCGATGCGACCGTGCTCGCGCAGATCATCCGCATGGTGGAGGAGGCGCAGGGCTCGAAGCTGCCCATCCAGGCCCTGGTGGACCGGGTGACGATGTGGTTCGTGCCGGCGGTCATGGCTGTGGCGGCGGCGACATTCGTCATCTGGCTCATCTTCGGGCCGGATCCGGCGTTGACGTTCGCCGTGGTCAACGCGGTCGCCGTTCTCATCATTGCCTGCCCCTGCGCAATGGGGCTCGCGACACCGACCTCTATCATGGTCGGCACCGGACGCGGTGCCGAGATGGGTGTCCTCTTTCGCCAGGGCGAGGCGTTGCAATTGCTGAAGGACGCCCGCGTTGTCGCGATCGACAAGACGGGCACGGTGACGGAGGGCCACCCCGTCCTCACCGATCTCGGCGTGGCCGACCGGTTCACCCGCGGGGACGTGCTCGCCCGCGTCGCCGCGGTGGAGGCGAAATCCGAACATCCGATCGCGCGGGCGATCGTGGACGCGGCAACGCATGAGGGGCTTCGCCTCCCGGAGGTGAGCCGGTTCGAATCAGTCACCGGCTTCGGTGTCAGTGCGGAGGCAGAAGGGGTCCGTGTCGAGATCGGCGCCGACCGCTATATGCGCTCGCTCGGCTTCGATGTCGCACCGTTTGCGGCGACCGCCAGCCGGCTCGCCGACGAGGGCAAGTCGCCGCTCTATGCCGCGATTGGCGGCAAGCTCGCCGCAATCATCGCGGTCGCCGATCCAATCAAAGGCTCAAGCCCCGATGCGATCGCGGCCCTGCATGGGCTTGGACTGAAGGTCGCGATGGTCACCGGCGACAATGCGCGCACCGCCGGCGCCATCGCCCGCCAGCTCGGCATCGACGAGGTCGCCGCGGAGGTGCCGCCGGAGGGCAAGGTCGAAGCAGTGCGTCGGTTGAAGCAAATTTATGGTCGGCTGGCCTTCGTCGGGGACGGCATCAACGATGCGCCGGCGCTGGCGGAAGCCGATGTCGGCCTCGCGGTCGGCACCGGCACCGACGTTGCGATCGAGGCGGCGGACGTGGTGTTGATGTCAGGCAGTCTTAAGGGCGTTGCCGATGCCTTCGCGCTGTCGAAAGCCACGATCGGCAACATCCGGCAGAATCTGTTCTGGGCGTTCGCCTACAACGTCTTGCTCATTCCGATCGCCGCCGGCGTGCTCTATCCGGCGTTCGGCATCCTGCTGTCGCCGGTGCTTGCCGCCGGCGCGATGGCGCTCTCGAGCGTGTTCGTGCTCGGCAATGCCCTGCGGCTGCGGCGCTTTCGGCCGCGAGCCGCGCCGGGCGCGCACCACACATCGAGCGATGGGATACCAAGTGCGTCGCGCTCGTCTGCGGCGTTGGAAAGGAGCGCGGCATGAATATCGGCGAGGCCGCGCGCGCTTCGGGCGTCAGCGCCAAGATGATCCGGTACTATGAGCAGAGCGGGCTGATCCCCAAGGCCGGCAGGACGACGGCCGGCTATCGCGACTACTCGACGACCGACGTGCATATGCTGCGTTTCGTGCGGCGCTCGCGCGACCTCGGATTCTCGATGGCGGAGATCGAGGACCTGTTGCAGCTCTGGCGGGACCGCAGCCGGCAAAGCGCCGATGTGAAGCGGATCGCGCTCGCCCGCATCGCCGACCTGCGCCGACGCATTCAGGAGATGGAGGACATGGCGGCGACGCTTGAGCATTTGGCGTCGTGCTGCTCGGGAGACAATCGGCCCGACTGCCCGATCCTCGCGGATCTGGAACAGGGCGAGGTCGCCAAGCCGCGCCGCTCGCGCGGCGCCATTGATGGCGCCTCATGATAGAGTTGAAGCGCATTTTCGCACCGAAGGAGACCATTGTGAAATTCAGCCGCAGGAAATTTCTGAGCATTGCCGGAGGGCTTGGCGCGTCGTTCGTCGTAGTTGGCAGTACGTCGGTGTCGGCCGCCGGCACGTCGATCGCAGTGACGCGTTCGCCGAGCTGCGGCTGCTGCTCGGCCTGGATCGCTCATCTACGGCAGGCCGGCTTCTCGGTCGAGGACAAGCTCCTGGACGATCTCGCGCCTCTCAAGGCGCGGCTCGGCGTGCCGGCCGATCTGCAATCGTGCCACACGGCCATGGCCGGGGGCTACGTGATCGAGGGTCATGTTCCAGCAAAGGACGTCTTGCGCGTGCTAGCCGAACGGCCGGCCGCGACGGGCCTTGCGGTCGCCGGCATGCCCATCGGTTCTCCCGGCATGGAAATGGCCGGCCAATCGGAGCGATACGACGTGGTGCTCTTCGGTGCGAGCGAGCGGCAGGTCTTTACGCGATATTGAAAGACGCAACGGGCGGTGATCTTTAGCCTCCGTCAACGATGCCGGGGGAGGGGCACTCGATGTCGGAAGCGGCCGGGTGCAGGTGGCCGACGCGATGGGATTGGAGGTTGAGCTCGACGTCATGCGTTTGGCGGTCGACAGCATCGTTGGATCGGGGTTTAAGGACGAACTCACCGTCGAGGAGCGTGGATGAGGGTTGTTCTGTTCGAAGCGGAGGATTGGGAAAAGAAGGCTTGCGCAACACTGATGCGCCTGCACGACGTCCGCTGCACGACGGTTCCGCTCAACAGCTCGACGCTCGATGACTTCAAGGATGCGGAGGTGATCAGCCCCTTCGTGGCCTCGCGCCTTGATGCCGGCATCATCGACCGATTGCCCGATCTGAAGCTCATAGCGACCCGCTCGGCGGGATACGATCATATCGATCTGGCGGCCTGCCGAGCACACGGCGTCGCAATTGCCAATGTTCCGGACTATGGGGATGCGACCGTCGCCGAGCATGCTTTCGCGCTGCTGCTGGCGCTCGCGCGCAACATCGTCGAGAGCGTCGCGCTGACGCGCCGGGGCGGCTTCTCGATGGCCGGCGTGCGCGGTCTCGAATTGCGCGGCAAGGTCATCGCGGTCGTCGGGACGGGGCGCATCGGCCGCCGAACCATCGCGATCGCGCGCGGCTTCGGCATGAAAGTGCTCGCCTTCGATCAGGTCCAGGACGCCGCGGCGGCGATGCAATTGGGATTCACTTATGGTGCGCTCGACGAGGTCCTGGCGCTCGCGGACGTGGTGACATTGCACGTGCCGTCATCGGCCACCACCGCGGGGCTGATCGGCCAGCCGCAATTCGCGGCCATGAAGGATGGCGCTATCCTCATCAACACGGCGCGCAATGTCGTGGATACTGAGGCGCTGGTGCGGGCACTGGCAAACGGCAAGCTGCGGGGGGCCGGTCTTGACGTCTTGCCTCAGGTGCCGCTGATCCGGGAAGAGGCCGAGATCTTCCGTCAGGACAGGGCGGTCGACGCCTCCGATCTCAAGGCGCTGGTCGCCAATCACGTGCTCCTGCGATTTCCGAATGTCCTGGTCACCCCACACAATGCCTACAACACCGACGCGGCGCTGGCGCGCATCATAAAGACCACCATCACCAATATCGAAGGTTTTGCGGCCGGTCGCCCTGTCAATCTGGTCGGGGCGGCGTGAGATGTGCCTGTCCGCAGAGGTCAGTCTCGGCGCCGCGGCCGTCCTCATCCCAACCGGGGCCGTTGCCGGCGCCTCGGCCTGGCACCGGGACCGCCGCTATCTGATGATCGCGACCCTGCCTTTTCTCTTCGGGCTGCAGCAATTGGTGGAAGGACTGGTCTGGATCGAGGGTCATGCCGGCAACGCGCATCATGTCGCGCAATATTCGCTGCTGTATATGTTCTTCACCTGGATCGCCTGGCCGATCTGGGTGCCGGTCTCCGCCTACTTTCTCGAGCGCGGCGCGCGCCGAAACGTCATTCTTCTGTTCGTCATCGCGGGCGCGATGCTGGGCGGCCTGCAGTTCGTTCCGTACTTTGTCCACGACGGCTGGCTGACGACGACGTTCCTGCGCTGGGCGGTGCGCTACCAGGACATCAACCTGCTCGACGGGCTCGTCTCGCGGACCGTGACCTACGCGATCTACGCCAGCGTCGTCATCGTGCCGTTCCTGCTGGTGCGCAGCTGGGCGATCAAGGTGTTCGGCCTGCTTGTCGCCGGCGTCCTCATCGTCACTTATGTCTTCTTCTCTTACGCCTATATCTCGGTGTTTTGCTTCGGGGGCGCCGTGATCTCCGCCTATCTGCTGGCACTGATGTGGCGCACGCGAGCCGCGCCGGCGCGGGCGTGATCACGCCCGCGCTTCAGCGCCGCCAGGGTGAGTTCGCGGATCGGAGGATCGCGAAGGCAAAGCCAAGAGCCCGACGGCGTATCCGATCAGAGCCGCCGACGGAAGACCGCAAGGGGTTTGACGCGCGCCTGCCCGAGCGGCGCGGACCCAACCGGGACGCCGACCGACAAGACGCGAGCGCTGTGCGCCTCGCCCGTCGATCAAGGCGATATCGAACTGCGCAGAGGGCGTGCTTCCGAAACGGGCGCGCCGCGACGTTGAGGCTGCCCCATACTCGCAAAGACGCCGATTGTCTTGGCTTTCGACGTGGAGAGATCCCTGACCGCGGCGCACAGGCTGCCTGAAAGACACGGAGAGGAACAGGCTGGCTTGCGCGACAAGTACCGCGCGCTGATGCCGTTGAGCGGATACAGCCTCCCGAGATGTTAAATCAGGACCGCCCATTGTTCTTGTTCGCCCCGAGATGCATCAGGTCGTCAACAGCCTGCGCTATCAGAAGCTCGGCCTGTGCAGGATCGACCTCGATTGTCGCGGGAAGCTGCAGGAGATTGCGAAGGATACTGAAGCCGATCAGCAATGACATGATCATGGACGCCCGGAACGGCGATGCGTCCTCAATCTTGTCCTGGATCGGCCCGATAAACTCGTCCTGGAGGCGTAATCCGATCAACTGCCCAGCGCTTGGCGTCGACAGGGATCGCACGAGGATTGCAAGAGGATCCACGCGTCCGAACTCCTTGGCGTGCTCTCTTACGAAAGACAGTTTGGCGAGATAGCCGGCAAGCGCCTCGGCGGGAACATCCGCCAACTGCGTTTCGATACGAACCGCTTCCAGAACCTCCCGAAAAAGGCCCTCCTTCGATCCGAAACTGCGGTGAACGTAGGCGACGTCGACATCGACGTCCGACGCAATCTCACGCAGGCTGACATCGTCGTAGGAGGCGGTGGAAAATCGGGCGACGGCTGCCATCAGGATTTCTTGCCGGGTCGTCCCTTCCCCCCGAACGACATTCTTTCGGTTCATGATCGATCCTCTACTCATCGACTGTGAGAGTCGCGTAGCAGGAGGCCTCCGTCAACAAGCGTTGACATTCAAATTCGCAACGCTCGCGGCCGCATTAAGGGCGTGTCGTCAAGAGACTCTGCCTGCCCTCTTAAAACCCGTTCGGTTGAGAGGCGAATTCTTCGGGCGTCCTGATCCCTGCAGGAGGCTGAGAAATCTGATTCGACCGATCATCGTGGGATTTCGTGCCTGATTGGTTGGAGAAGTGCTGACATGGCTTCAAGAAGGCCCCTTGCCCAAGAGGCGATTGCAGCAAGGGCGCGACGATAAGTTCGATCTGTCTCATCCGACCGGGCTCTGCTCTCAGCTTCATCCCTCAGAGGTGATGGGCCTTCTTGTGGCTCATCGCGTGCCTTGCATTTGGAGTGTGTCCTCCAGGTGCCGGTCTTGAGTCGCTCGGATCGCAGTCGGCAGCATCCACGACTTGATCCTCGCAAGCTTGAATGTCAACATCTGTTGACCTAGCTCGTCACGCCGTCGGCCGAGCCAGTCAGGATATGGCGGCTTCTGCCATCAGCGAGGATTTGCATGAAGCTCAACCGAATGGGGTGGCTGGCTATGGCGCTCGCCGTGGCAGGGGTAGCGGGCTATCTCGCCTGGCAGCATCTGGGCCGCCAAGGGCTTCCGGCGGGCATTGCCAGCGGCAATGGTCGGCTCGAGGCGGTGGAGATCGATATCGCTGCCAAGACCGGTGGGCGCCTGAAAGACATCCTCGTCCGGGAAGGCGAGTTCGTGAAAGCGGGCCAGATCCTGGCGCAGATGGACATCGTGCAGCTCGTCGCGCGGAAACGCGAAGCGCAGGCTCAGCTTCGTCGGTCCGAGATCGCCATCGAAACCGCCAGGAGCCTGGTGACGCAGCGCGAGGCGGAGCGGACGTCCAGCGAAGCGATCGTGGAGCAGCGGCAGGCCGAGCTGGATTCGGCGGAAGGGAGGCTCGCGCGCTCGGAGCAGTTGATGCGCACCAACAATGTCTCGCAGCAGGTTCTGGACGACAACCGCGCTGCCCAGCGTAGCGCGCAGGCGGCGATCGCCGCGTCCCGCGCCTCGGTTGCAGCCTCGGAGGCAGCGATCGGCGCCGCCAGGGCACAAGTCGTCGATGCGGAAGCCGCAGTGGACGCCGCAAAGGCTCAGATCGAAAGCCTCGACGCCGACATCGCCGACAGCACGCTCGTTGCCCCGAGGGACGGTAGGATCCAGTATCGTGTTGCCCAGCCGGGTGAGGTACTCGCGAGCGGTGGCCGCGTCCTCAACATGGTCGACCTCTCCGACGTCTACATGACCTTCTTCCTGCCGACGGAACAGGCCGGGCGTGTGCCGCTCGGTGCCGAGGTGCGCCTGGTCATGGATGCCGCGCCCCAGGCCGTGATCCCGGCTGAGGTATCGTTCGTCGCCGATGTCGCCCAGTTCACGCCGAAGACGGTCGAAACGCAAGAAGAGCGCCTCAAGCTGATGTTCCGCGTGCGCGCCCGAATTCCGTCTGCGCTTCTCCAGCGCTATCTCGAACAGGTGAAGACGGGTCTGCCGGGGATGGCCTATGTGCGGCTCGATCCCCAGACGCAATGGCCCGCCTTCTTGCAAGCGAACCTCGTGCAATGAACGAGGCCGGTTCTGCATCGATTGTTTCGTTCGCGGGGCTCCGGCTCGTCTATGGCGCTACCCAAGCCCTCGACGGCATCTCCCTCGACATCCCCGCCGGCCGGATGGTCGGGTTGATCGGGCCGGACGGGGTCGGCAAGTCGAGCCTGTTGGCCCTGATATCTGGGGCGCGAGCGATGCAGGAGGGCGAGCTCACCGTGCTCGGCGGCGACATGCGCTCGGCCGCCCACCGGCGGCGGGCCTGTCCGCGCATCGCCTACATGCCTCAGGGGCTGGGCAAGAATCTCTATCACACGCTGTCCATTTTCGAGAACGTCGATTTCTTCGGCCGCCTGTTCGGTCAGGATCGCGCCGAGCGCGAGGCCCGCATCGCCGACCTTTTGGAAAGCACGGGCCTGGCGCCCTTTCGCGATCGGCCGGCCGGCAAGCTTTCCGGCGGCATGAAGCAGAAGCTCGGCCTGTGCTGCGCGCTGATCC